>CAZDUT010000046.1:0-17198 GCA_964508695.1 uncultured Alteromonas sp. | reverse complement strand
ACCGAAACATTTTCACCTGAGCAACTAAAGTTTAATGCACTGAATGAAAGTGCCGTTACCAAGTTAAACAACGGCGATATTATCTTCGGAGGGAGCAAAGGCTTTAACCGGGTATCGACCATTGCGGATGTCACGCAATCTGAAAGTACTGCAAAAACCAGAACGCCTGAACTGTTTGAATTTACGGTATTTGGTGAAGAGAATGCGTTGTCCCAGGATATTCTGGATTCAGTGAAGAACCGGAAGCAAGATAAGACAATTACGTCGACCACTATTTCAAATATTACCTACAAAACCAGTCGGGCAATCGACCACGATGAATCCCGTTTCAGTATTTCATTTGGGCTTATCAATCCACTCTTTCCTTCAGCCGTAGACTACCGCTACCGCCTGACAGGGTATGATGATAAGTGGACGCTGGCAGAAGGCAGTCGTACTGCGCAGTTTAATAATATAACGTTTGGCAGTTATACCTTTGAAGTGCAGGCGAAAGCATCGGGCCAAAACTGGTATGACAGTCGCAAACTGAATATCGACATTGGCCGCCCTCCCTGGCTACATTCCGCGGCACTGGGCTTCTATGCGCTGTTAGCAACCATCGCTCTGATCTATATAATTCGCCAGTATCAAATGCGCAAAACTAATCAGCAGGCTATTCAGGAGTCGGAGGAGCGCTTGAAACTCACCCTGTGGAGTTCCGGCGATGAGTTATGGGACTGGGATGTATACCGCGGGCAGGTTTATCGTGCCAACACCTGGGGCACCATGGACTTTCCACAGGATAGTATTCGTACTACCGGCGCCTACGAGGCCAATATTCATCCTTATGACATTGTCCGTGTGCAGGAAACGTTGCGCGAACACCTCGACGGTAAAAGTGACTTCTACGAACTGGCGTACCGGGCGAAAACCTTCAAAAACCAGTGGATTTGGGTCCTTGATAGGGGCAAAGTCGTACAACGGGATCATAACAATCAGCCTGTGCGGATGACCGGTACGCTCAAAAACATCCACCATCTAAAAGAGGCTGAAGAACAGCTCAACCTGTTTAAACGATCCATAGAGAACATCTCTGAAGGGGTATTCATTACTAATACCCAGTTTAAGTTTATTTCAGTGAATAATGCCTACTGCAAATATACCGGTGAAACCCGTGAGCAATCCCTGGCCAGCTACCTCTACTTCCATCAATACCCGGAAGCCTTTACTCAGGAAATAAAGAAAACCCTGAAAACCAAAGGTAATTGGTCCGGGGAAGTCGAGTCAGCGCGGGTCAATGGTGAGCGCTACGAAATGGAACTGAATATTGACGCAGTGCATGACGAGGATGGAAAAATCAGTCATTTCGTCGGCGTATTCTCTGATATCACCTCACGCAAGAGTACCGAAAAAGAACTGCTCAAGCTGGCTAATACCGATCCATTAACCGATCTGCCAAATCGCTCGTTTTTCCAGGCCAGCCATCAAAACCTGGTGCGTAAATCAGTTCCTCACACACTGATGTGTCTGGACATGGATAACTTCAAAAAGATTAATGATTCGCTGGGTCACCAAACCGGCGATATTCTCATTAAACAAATCGCCAAACGTCTACAACGGATAACCGGCAATAACGCCACCTGTTACCGGCTGGGCGGCGATGAGTTCAGCGTCCTGATGGAAGAATATTCCGATATCCATACGATCACCCATTACGCACAAAGTATTCTGGATAACCTCTCGCGACCATTCGTTATAAACAAGCAAGAGTTTGTGTTAGGCGCCAGTGTCGGTATTGCCTTCTACCCCGAAGATGGCACAACGCCCCAGGAAATGCTGAAAAACGCCGATACCGCTATGTATTTTGCAAAGAACAACGGGGGTAACAGTTATCAGTTCTTCAGTGGTGAAATGAACCAGAATGCAGTACGCCAGTTGCAAATTGAAAACCTGATTCGCCAAGGCATAAAAGACGATCTCTTTACTGTTTACTATCAGCCCAAAGTAGATATCACCACGGGAAAACTGGTCAGTATGGAAGCGCTGGTGCGCTTTGAACATCCTCATAAGGGTATTGTCAGCCCGGGGCAGTTTATCCCGCTGGCCGAGCAGACCGGTCAAATTATTGAGATTGGTGAGCAGGTGTTGCGTAAAGCCTGTGCTGACACCAAGCGATGGGTAAATCAGGGGCTCTTTACCGGCCGTGTTGCGGTTAATATTTCCGGCAAACAATTTGAGCTTCCCGATCTCGATGAACGCATACTAAAGGTACTGAACGAGGTAGGGCTTTCCCCGCTTCACCTGGAATGTGAAATTACCGAAGGTACGCTGATGGAAAACCCGGAGGCTGGCTTGCAGATGATGCAGCGTCTGCGCGAACGGGGGATCCACCTTGCACTGGATGACTTTGGTACCGGGTATTCCTCGCTGGCATACCTGAAACGCTTCCCGCTGAATACCCTCAAAATAGACAAAGCCTTCATTGATGATATTGCTAACAGCAGTGTCGACCGGCATATGGCTGCGGCTATCATCAACATCGCCCATAACCTTGGTCTCAAAGTGGTGGCCGAAGGCGTAGAACACGAGGAGCAGCTCACTATTCTGCGCAGCTACGATTGTGAAATGCTTCAGGGCTTCCTCTACTCACGCCCAATCACTGCAGAGCGCTTTGAGAAGCTCCTCGGTGAAAACAATAAGCTTCACAACCTCATCGGCCAGGGCAGCCTGTGACAGTTTTTTGACACCAACCACCTAACCTATTGATAGTAAACAAAAATAAATAGTGGCACGCGAAGTGCTAACTCCTCTGTAACCGGCCAATTCCTTGTTTGTCGGTTTTGTTTGTTTGTTCAAAAAATAAAAATCAGAGGAAAGACTATGATTAAGGAATACGCAGTTGCACTTGTACTATCCACCGCTACGCCGGTAGTTGCAGATAAGCAAGATGGTGTTAAGGCACCCGAGAAGCAAAAAGAAACTGTGAGTCAGCCAGAAACATATCGCCCACGCAGTGGTCACGGCGGTATCGGCATCGGCTTCTGATCGTCAGAGAAAGAATACCAAAGAGAGCCTGCGGGCTCTCTTTTTTATGCCTGCAGCACCAGGTTGTTAAAGCCGGCAGCGCGACGCCACTGAACATGGCGCTGAATAGAGAAAAGAGGCAGCAGTACAGGGCCAAGCACCAAACCAGCCATAGCCCAGCGTTTTGCATTCATTCCCCAGCAAAATGCTTCTACATAAAAAAACAGGCTACTGAGCAGCGCTACTAACGCGATAAACAACACAACCACACCTCACAACAGAAATTTGACACCACTAACGATCGCCGGATTTTTGACGCCACAAAAAAACATAACGTCCTGTGACTCTTCCTGCAGCCACTTTCGGTGGGCAAGCTGTAACCATCCGGGCAATCTTTCGCGCGCATTCTACTGATATTTGCTCAATAAACCAGCACTTTTGAGGCTTAAACATAAAAAAACCGGGGAAACCCCGGTTTTTTAACATTTGAAAAACAACTTAGTAAAATGTGGTTTTCTTTTCGGCCATATCAACCAGGATTTTTGCTGGTTCGAATTTATCGCCAACCGTCCCTGAATAATAATTCAGGCGCTCTACCACATGGCTAATGCCCAATGTGTCCATATAACGGAATGGGCCGCCCAGGAACGGCGGGAAGCCGATACCGAAGATTGCACCAATGTCTCCGTCGCGCGCGTTACGAATAACGCCCTCATCCAGGCATCGTGCAGCTTCATTCAGCATCATCAGCACGCAACGCTCTGCAATGTCTTTTTCACTCCGGCTACGGGAAGGCGAAAGGTTAAGCAGACGATAAATGCTTTCATCCACTTCTTTACCCGGCTTTTTAGTATCTTCGTACAGATAAAAGCCTTTCTTGTTCTTTTTGCCCTTACGGCCGTCTGACAACACCTTATCGAAGGCTTCAGGTGCAGTAAACCGGTCGCCAAACTCTTCCACCAAAAATGGAATAATTTTGGTGCCAACATCTATTCCCACTTCATCCAGCAGCTTTACAGGGCCTACCGGGAAGCCGAACTTCACCAGTGATTTGTCGATGTGCTCAATGGGCTCACCGGCAAGGATCAGGTTCGCGGCTTCGTTCATATAAGGCGCCAAAATACGGTTTACATAAAAACCAGCGCCGTCTTTTACAACGACCGGGGTCTTACCCTGCTTGCGGGCAAAATCCACTGTGGTAGAAATGACTTCATCCGACGTTTTCTCGTGGGCGATAACCTCAGCCAGCGGCATTTTGTCGACTGGTGAGAAATAATGCAGGCCAATCACATTTTCCGGACGTTTTGCCTTCGCGGCAATTTGTGTAATAGGAATTGACGATGTGTTTGAGGCAAAAATTGTCTCAGCCTGACAGTGCTCTTCAATGTCGGCCACCATTTTCTGTTTAAGGTCGAGATCTTCAAACACCGCTTCAACGACTATGTCCATATCGCGATAGCCACTGTAATCCAGCGTACCGGTTAACAGTGACAGCTGCTTTTGCATCTCGGACTTGCGCATAAAGCGCTTTTTGACTTTAGCGTTTAGCAGGTCATAGCTGTACTTCATCGCACCCGCAATGCCGTCAGCCTGAATGTCCTTTATGCGCACTGGTATACCGGCTTTCGTCGCCGTTACGTAGGAAATACCGCCGCCCATCAGGCCGCCACCAAGCACGCCTGCTTTTTTCACTTTTCGCGGTTCAACACCTTCAACACCGCGCTCTTTTTTCATTTCCGTGGTGGCGAAGAAAATTTGACGAAGCTGATACGATTCAGGCGTCATCACCAACTTACCAAAGGCTTCGGCCTCGGCCCTAAGGCCTGCTTGCATGCCGTCGCTTATCCCGGTTTCAATTACATCAATGATGTAATTTGGCGCGGGGTAATTTCCTTTGGTTTTTGACTGCGTTTGCTCACGCGCTTTTTTGAACATCATGTTGCGGCCTGGACCTGTGGTCTCAAGCAGCTTATTCATGACGCCTTTTTGCGGAGCTTCGCGCTCAGGCTTTTTCTTAAGCGCGTATTTTTCTGCAACCTTCATCAGCACGCTGTGCGGCACCATATCATCCACAATACCGTATTTTTTAGCCTGCTTGGCCCGGGCCGGTGAACCCGTCAGCATCATTTTCATCGCCTGCTGAACACCGATAAGACGTGGCAAACGCTGAGTACCGCCGCTTCCCGGCAAGAGACCTAACTGCACCTCAGGCAAGCCAACCTGAGTGATTGAAGCGTCAGTACATACCCGGTAATGACATGCCAGCGCCAGCTCCAGCCCACCGCCAAGCGCAGGACCGTGGATGGCCGCCACAAATGTCGGGCGCATATTTTCGATGCGATTAAAGATATCCTGACCACCTTTCGCAATGGCCTGGGCATCTTCTGCACTCTCACAATCCGCCAGCATGGAAATATCTGCACCCGCTACGAACGAATTTGACTTGCCACTGGTAAGCACCACACCTTTAATGCTGTTGTCCGCCTCAATTTCGTCAAGCATACTGGCAATTTCTTCAGCAAAGGCCTGCTTGAGGGTGTTCATGGACTCGCCAGGCACGTCCATGGATAAAATGGCAACACCATTATCCTGTTTGGTCAGGGTGAAAGCGCCTGATGAATTTGTCTGGTTGTTTTCAGTAGTTTCCTGACTCATATCATTCCGTCTCCACTATCATCGCTGCACCGAGACCACCTGCTGCGCAGGCCGTCAGCAATCCGGAACCGCCGCCGCGGCGATGCAGTTCGTTAAGCATTTGGGTAATCATTCGGGTGCCTGTTGCTGCAAACGGATGACCGTAAGCAATAGAACTGCCCATTACATTAAACTTGTCCATGTCGATTTCACCGGTTGCTTTATCACGTCCCAGTTTCTCTTTGGCAAATTTGTCGCTGGCAAACATTTTTATGTTCGCCAGTGTTTGCGCGGCGAATGCTTCGTGCATCTCAATCAGCGTGAGATCGTTAAGGCTCATGCCAGCTCGGTCCAGGGCAATTGGCGTCGCGTAAGACGGCCCCATCAGCATATCTTCCCAGACATCAATGGCACTGAACGCGTAGCTCTTAATGTAGCCAAGCGGTGTGTAGCCCAGCTCTTTAGCGCGCTTCTCTGTCATCATCAGAACCGCCGATGCGCCATCGGTCAAAGGTGTGGAGTTGGCCGCTGTGACCGAACCATGTTTCTTATCAAAGGCGGGGCGCAGTTTGGCATAGCCTTCAAGCTGACTGTCATAACGAATATTGTTATCACGCTCAAGCGCACCTTTGTACGGCTCCGCATAAGCAGTCATTACTTCATCACTTAGCTTGCCCGCTTCCCAGCTTTCTGCTGCCAGAGAATGTGAACGGTGCGCCAGTTTATCCTGTTCTTCGCGCGATATTTTATGCGACTTGGCCATTTGTTCGGCGGTCTCTCCCATGGACAGCCCGGTGGAATATTCAGCAACTGCTGGCGGCACAGGTAATAGATCTTTCAGGCCCAGCTTCTTCAACACGGCCCATTTTTGTCCCATGGTCTTGGTCTTTTGCAGATCCACCAGCGCGCGAGCCAGGTTCTTCGAGACACCTATCGGAGAAACTGACGTTGAGTCAGCGCCGCCGGCAATCCCAGCCTGAATCGTACCGGCCATCATGCTTTCTGCAATATTGACCGTCGACTGGAAGCTGGTTGCACAGGCACGGGATACGCTGTAGGCATCGGTGTGTACACTCATTCCGGTTCCCAGCACAATCTCGCGAGCAATGTTGGGCGCTTCCGGCATCTGTACGACCTGACCATACACAACCTGATCGACCCATTTCGGATCGACGCCGTGACGGACAAGGAGTTCATTCACGACCATTTTACCTAAATCGACAGCAGGGACGCCGTGGAAGTAGGTTGCCATTTTCGCGAATGGCGTTCGTAATCCCGCGACGATGGCGATACGATCACCCTCACGGGTCGTAACGGATTGTTTTGTTGCCATAATGCACCTAAAATTATTGCCACAAGAAGTGGTCAGACCTGTAATAACGATTGATTTTTACAAACAATGAACAAAATAGCAAATTCGTGCTGTTGTTCGTATACGCGGTTGAGCACGAAGAGATTGCTGTTTCTGCTTGTATTTTTCGCCGCAGCCTCGCCGCGTTGTTGTGATTCAGTAACTCCCGGATGATGCGACTGCGGGCAGACCACCGTCGGAAAGCAGATTGACTCGTATTAGCATAGCAGACGCACGCGTGTCCCTATGACTGACCTTCAGTGCTACCCACCGATAAAATTCCCCGCCCCATCGACTTGATATCACTCAAGTTGAACCATATATGCTTTTGACAGTCAGTACTTAGCCTGTATTTGGCATGGGGCGGTTATGTGATAAGACATACCGACAGAATCACGGGACGGGGGATCACACCATGCACGCTCCCCTGTGTTACGTTTAGCATTCATTGCCCCGCCACACATAATAACAACGCAACGGGATGTAACAGCTATGGCAGCAGAGCAATTTCAGCAACTGCAACAGTATCTAGATTCACAGATTATTGGTCAGCATGCGCTGACCAAACGCCTGCTCATCGCCCTACTCGCCGATGGGCACTTGCTGGTTGAGGGCCCGCCGGGACTGGCAAAAACCCGCGCGATCAATGCGCTGGCCAATGGACTGGAAGGTGATTTCCACCGGATCCAGTTTACCCCTGATCTGCTACCTGCAGATTTGACCGGAACAGACATTTATCGTCCTGAAACCGGGGAGTTCGTATTCCAGAAAGGCCCGCTGTTTCACAATCTGGTGCTGGCTGATGAAATTAACCGGGCCCCGGCAAAGGTTCAGTCGGCGCTGTTAGAAGCGATGGCGGAGAGACAAATAACTGTAGGTAATAAAACTTACGATCTCCCCCACCTGTTTATGGTGATGGCAACCCAGAACCCGTTGGAACAGGAAGGCACCTACCCGTTGCCTGAAGCGCAACTTGATCGCTTTTTGATGCATGTAGAAATCCAATACCCCGGCGCAGAAACCGAGCTCGACATACTTCGCCTGACCCGCGATGAAGCCGTTGCCGGCGATCCGGTGACGCCACCGCAATTGTCGCAGCAAGATATTTTTATGGCCCGACAGTCTGCGCTATCCATGCACATGGCTCCAGAACTGGAGCAATACCTGGTGCAACTGGTCATGGCCACCCGCACCCCGGCACAGTTTGATGACAACATGGCGAACTGGATTGAGTTTGGCGCCAGCCCACGGGCCACCATCAGCCTGGATCGGTGTGCCCGCGCGCATGCATGGCTGTCTGGTCGCGACTTTGTCGGCCCGGACGATATCCAGGCGGTGGCGCACAATGTGTTGCGTCACCGCATCATATTATCTTACCAGGCTGAGGCCGAAGGCATTACGGTGAACGATGTACTGGACACCATCGTAGCCGCTGTCGCGGTTCCTTAACGAACGCTGCTTATGCAAGATATAGCACAGCAACTCGCGCGCCTGAATACCGACGGCGTGACGTTGAGCGTACCAGAACTGGTCAGATATCAGCAGCTTGCACGACTGATGGACTTAACCCCATCCCGCAGGCCACAGGCACGTCTGGCAGGAAGTTACCTGACCAAGCATAAAGGCAGAGGCATGGAGTTTGACGAGGCTCGTCACTATCAGGCCGGCGATGACATTCGTGCCATCGACTGGCGGGTGACGGCTCGTACCGGTAAAACGCATACCAAAATTTATCGCGAGGAGCGCGAACGGCCGGTATTTTTGCTCTGCGACTTTTCCTCGTCGATGCATTTTGGTACCCGGCTTCTTACCAAATCGGTGCAGGCAGCCCACACTGCAGCGCTGATAAGCTGGTCAGCGGCGGCGCGCGGCGATAAGGTCGGCGCCCTGCTCTTTGGCTCTATCCGCCACCGGGAGTGTCGCCCGCAGTCTCGCAAACGCGCCGTATTGGGTATATGTCATGAGCTAATTACTATGCACCGTGAATCGGCAGAAAACGTGCAGCATGCAGATGAAGCGTTTCAGGCATTTGCTGACGCCTGTGCCAGGGCCCGCAGACTAGCCCGGCCAGGCAGTCTGGTTTATTTGATCTCAGACTTTGAGCATGTAAATGATACAGCGCGGCAACATATCAGTCAGCTTGCCCGTCATTGCGAAGTGCGGGCGGTGATGGTGTCAGATCCAATGGAACACAGTTTACCCAGCGCCGCGACAACACAAGCGGTAACCGTAACCGACGGTGTAGATGAGCAAACCTGGCTGCTTGGTGACAATTCCGAGCAGCGCCGTTATGCACAGTGGCGGCAGTCACAGTGGGACAATGTACAGTCGATGCTCTCGAAAAACGGCATAACGTTGCATGCTATCAGTGCAGGAGAAGCGCTGGACGAGCAAATTCAGGGGATAAGGAGGTAGCATTGATGCAAAGTCAGCAAATGTCCGATCCACTGGCACAGCTTAAAGATATTCATACGCCCGAGACGGTTGCGGTCTGGCCTCTCGATTGGGGATGGTGGGTTGTGATCTCGCTGTCGCTGGTGATGGTAGCCTCACTAATATGGTGGCTATATCGCCGGTACCGGTTCTACCAGGGCCGTCGGGAAGCTATATCGGCCTTGCAGCAACTTGACCCGACACAGCCTGACTGGCCCGGTGCAATGAACGCGGTGTTAAAACGAACTGCACTGACCTACTTTAAACCGCGCCATGTGGCGTCGCTGCATGGCATGGCGTGGGTGTCTTTTCTGCGGGACAAATTACCGGAGAAATACCGCAGACAGTATGCCGACGGCCTGTCATGTCTGCATAACTCACTGTATGTAAAGTCGGTCGATGAGCAAGACTTCACCTCCTGTCAGGCAGCCTGTATAGGCTGGGTTCGCCATGCCCGACTGCGAGCCAGAACTGTCGCCATCCCAATGCAACACGAGGCACACCATGTTTGAGTTTGCCTGGTATTGGGTACTGCTTGCCCTCCCCTTACCGCTACTGGTGCGTTTGTTACCGGCAACGCAACAGCAACAGGGCGGTGCGCTGCGCGTACCAGCGCTTAACCCCAACCAGCAGGCGCTTTCACAGGGGAAAGCCAGCGTACGTGGCAGATCACTGGTTATCTGGCTTATCTGGCTTAGCCTGGTAATTGCCGCCGCGCGGCCACAGTATCTGGGGGAGCCTGTCAGTATTCCCAATGAAGCCCGTGAAATGATGCTGGCGGTTGATTTATCCGGCAGTATGAAAATTGATGACATGACCCTTAAGGGGAATAACGTCAATCGCCTGACAATGACAAAGCATGTTCTCTACGACTTTATCAAGCGCCGGGTTGGCGACCGCCTTGGGCTTATTTTATTTGCCGACACGGCCTATGTTCAGGCTCCGCTGACCTTTGACAGAGATACGGTTGCCACATTACTGGATGAAACTGTTATTGGACTGGTGGGCGAGCGAACGGCGATTGGCGATGCCATTGGCTTGGCAGTAAAGCGCTTTGATGAAAAGGAAGACTCCAATAACGTAGTCATTTTGCTGACGGATGGTCAGAACACAGCGGGGAATATTACGCCAGAACAGGCCAAAGAGCTGGCAGTAAGTAAAGGTGTGACCATTTACACCATTGGTGTGGGGGCCGACCAGATGGTGATCAACAGTCTGTTTGGCAGCCGTCGGGTAAATCCCTCTCAGGAGCTGGATGAAGGTATGCTGACCGACATCGCAGAAGCCACCGGCGGACAATATTTCCGGGCCCGCGATGTGGAGGAGCTCGAGGCCATTTATGCCACGCTGGATAAGCTTGAGCCCATCGAGGGAGAAAGTCGCAAGATGCGGCCCCTGTCTGCCTTATTCTACTACCCTCTGGCGCTGGCGTTGATGCTCAGCGCACTGCTTGCAGTTATGCCACTGGCTCGCCCGGTAGCAACAGTCTTGCGTCGCAAGGCAAGTCGTTCGTTTAGAGAGCAGTCATGAACGCGTTTCTACAGCACTTTCACTTTCTGCGTCCGGAATGGTTATTCGCACTGATACCCCTGGGGTTATTACTCGTCCTGCTCATTGTCTTGCTTGGACGCCAGTCCGGCTGGCAGCAGGTTATTCCTGCCCATTTATATAAACACATGGTCAGTAAAAGCTCCCTGAAACAAACCCGTCCTCCTTATTGGCTGCTTGCGTTAGGCTGGTTTATCGGGGTTGTCGCATTGGCCGGCCCCACCTGGGAGCGGTTACCGCAACCCGTTTTTCAGTTAAAGCGCGGTCACGTTGTGCTAATTGATATGTCATTGTCGATGCGTGCCACCGATGTCTCACCAGACCGGCTGACGCGTGCGAAGTACAAAGCTATCGACCTGGTAAAATCGCTGGGTGAAGGCGAAACCGGACTGGTCGCCTACGCCGGTGACGCGTTTGTCATCAGTCCACTGACCCAGGATGTCAGCAATATCACCGCCCTGCTTCCCGCTTTGCGTCCGGAAATTATGCCCGTGGCAGGCAGTGATCCATTACTGGGCTTTCAGACGGCTGCCGAACTTCTTACCAACGCCGGGTACCAGCGCGGTGATATTTACTGGATCACAGACGGCATTGACATGTCACAGGTTGATGAGTTGCGCGACTATATTGCCGGCCAGCCATTCACTGTTAATGTTCTTGGGGTTGGTACAAAAGACGGTGCCCCCATCCGGCAACTTGACGGCGAACTGTTGAAAGATGCCAGTGGCAGTATCGTGATCCCAAGAATGCGCGATGAACAGTTAGCAACAATCAGTGATGCGGGCAATGGCGCGTTCATCACAATTAAAGCGGATGACACCGACATCAATCAACTGACTGCGTTAACACCAAACCAGCGCGAGGCGGAATCTGAAACACCCGGAGCACCTCAGGGTGATGCCTGGCAGGAAGCGGGACCTTTTTTAGTGTTGTTACTTTTGCCGCTGGCGGCCTACGGCTTCCGCCGTGGCTTAATCGTTGCCTTTATGTGCCTGAGTATACTGCCGCTGGTCCCCACGCCGGTGATGGCTCAACAGTCGTCCCCCCCCACGCCAAGCTCAGACTACCAGCCGCCGACATGGTGGCAAAAGCCGTTTATGAATGCCGACCAGGAAGCCAGACAGGCCTATGATCAACAGGCCTATACCGATGCCGCCGCACAGTTTACCGATCCAGCCTGGCAAGGCGCTGCGCACTACCGGGCCGGAAATTATGAGGCTGCACTTGACGCTTACCGTCAACTTGATGATGTGGACGCATTGTATAACCAGGGAAATGCTCTGGCTAAGTTAGGGCGGCTTGACGATGCCATTGCGCGCTACGAACAGGTATTAAACCAGGCCCCTGACCATGAGGCCGCAGCCGCCAATAAAGCCTTGCTGGAAAAGCTCAAAGAGCAGCAGAAAAACCAGGATAATCAGGGCCAGAACGGAAATAATCAGGATCAGCAACAAAGCGGCGACGCGGGCGAGCAGAGCAATGACCCGCAGCAAGGAAACAACAACAATCAGGCGCAGAATGACGATCAGCCCACTGGCGGGCAGGAACAAAACCAGCCGTCACAAGAAGGCCCCCCCGCACCTTCTGAGGGGGAGAGTACGTCGCCACAAGATAAGCAATCTCAGAACAACGACACAGAACAACAATCAGAAGATAAGCCTGGCGCGTCTGACGAGCAGGCATCACAGGAGACTGACCAAACAGAAGCTCAGTCGACACAGGCATCACCTGAAGCGTCAGACGAGCAGGACGCGGACGCGACAAGCGCTGCCGCTCAGTTAACCGATGAGGAACTTGAGGAGCAACAGCGCCTGGACAATTTAATGCGACGTGTCCCGGATGATCCTGCCTTCCTGCTACAAAGAAAAATGCAACTCGAAGCGCAACGACGCCAGCGCCAACGGTTGCCTGCAAACCGGAGAGATTGGTAAATGAAAGCTGTGATAATTGTCCTGCTAAGCCTGATGACGCTGTCTGCAGCAATGGCCGATGTGCAAGCAGTGACGGCCACAATTGATAAAAACCCGGTCATGCTGGACGAAGCTATCCAGCTTACCGTGACGGCCGAAGGCGACGCCCCACGGGATGCGTTTGACAGCTCAGCGCTGCTGAAAGACTTTGTGGTTGGCAGAACGTCTGTAAGCTCACAAACATCGGTGGTTAATTTCGACACCACAAAAACAATGACCTGGACAACCATGCTGTTTCCTCGGGATACCGGTACCTTCACTATTCCGCCTATCAGCATTGAAGGGAAAACCTCTGAGCCTATCGACGTCCGGGTCATACCCGTTCAGGACTCAGGCGCAAGTGAAGCCCGCGACTATTTCGTTACCACGGAGGTTGGTAATAACGAAGTCTATTTGCAGCAACAGATTTATTACACCGTCAAGCTGTACCTTGCCACCAGCATTGAGCGCGGTAGCTTGCAGGCACCGGAAATGCCCAACGGCGATATCCGCCAGTTAGGCGAAGATAAGCAGTACACCGATATCAAAAACGGCAAGCGTTATCAGGTGATTGAACGAAATTTTGCCATCGTGCCGCAGGCCTCCGGGGAGTTCACTATCCGCGGACCAGTTTTTACCGGCGACGTGGTTGCCGCCAACACCCGCCAGCGGTTCGGCTTTTTCAACCGTACACAGCAGGTGAGCCGGGTTGGGCCAGATATCACAGTAACGGTCCTGCCTGTGCCCGATGATTTTCAGGGCCACTGGCTGCCCAGTGAAATGGTACGTATCGATGAAGAGTGGCCGAAAGGCGAAACGTATCGGGTCGGAGAACCGGTCACCCGTGTAGTAACGCTTACCGCGCTGGGGTTAGTAGAGGAGCAACTTCCGGAACTGCCGCGCCACTACCCTCCGGGTTTCAAGCAGTACCCCGATCAGGCCTCAACCTCGACAATAGAAAAAAATAATCATCTGATTGCGCAACGTCAGGAATCTCTGGCTATCATCCCCACCAAAGCGGGTGATTATGTACTTCCGGAGGTGACCGTTCCCTGGTTCAATATTCTGACCGGTGAAACCGAATACGCCACGCTTGAAGCACGCAGTATTACCGTTGAACCCGCCGCAGCCGCTGCAACAGGCACGTCACCGGCACCAGAGACCACGGAGTCACAGCCCACTCAGTCTGCGTCTCCACCGGTGGCAAACCCACAGCCACCTGTGCCAGCCACAGTACCGCCGTTGTGGCAACAAACCGGCTTTCAGGTCGTTGCAGCCGCATTGGTTATCGCACTGGTGGGCTGGTTGCTGACCATCATTTATTACCGGCGCACGCGCGACCACCATACGCCCGCGGCAACGCGCTTAAGCGCACAGCCAGTCGCTGAAAATGAGCCCGAAGCATTCGCTCACTTACTTGCCGTCACGCGTAAGGGCAATCTGTCGGCCATATCCGGGGCGTTACCGCGCTGGATCGCCACGCTGGTGCCACCCGGTCAGTCAGTGGCGGCTTCAGACTATCGTGCGACCGCGCCACTGCAACCTTTGATGGATGAATTGCATGCCGCGCGGTATGGTAAGACGACAACGTCTCAGCCTAAGCCTGATTTGACTGCGCTCAGACAAGCCATAAAGGCCGCGAGAGCAGCCTGGGGTAAACAGGGCGACGAACCGGCAAACCGGTTAAAGCCGCTGTACCCTGATACACCTACCCAGTAAAACCATAATAACAGGTGATAGAAATCACTTTGATAACCCAGGAGTAAACATGAAAACATTGTGGAAACTCACACCGCTGGCACTGGCAATGACCGGTGTTATTGCGTGTTCGCCCACTGACGATTCATCGGCAAGTGTCACACCAGAAGCGACGCAGGCACAAAATGAAGCTCAGACCGAGCAGACAAGTCAGACAGAGTCAGAGCGCGTCAACGCCTTCTTTGAACGCACGTTTAAAGAAGATCTTGAGCGCTCTCCTTTGTTTCAGAGTTATCTGGGCATAAAATGGGATTACGGTGAGTGGGACGAATTCACCGAAGAACGTCAGGACGAAGCTATCGCCATTGCGAAGAATCGCCTGGAAACCATCGACAACTTTGATACAGATAAACTCAGTGAACAGGAAAAATTAAGCCTGCGCCTGTTTAAGCTGGGTATTGAACGTGATCTGGCCAACGATAAATTCCGCCACCACGATTATATTGTTCATCAGTTCCGCGCTGCACACACGATGGTGCCAAGCTTCCTGATCAACATTCACAATGTTGGCGAAAAATCGGATGCACAGGCGTACATCAGCCGTTTGGACAAGGTCGACACCTTGTTTGATCAGGTGATTGAACAAATGCGCCTGCGTGAAGAAAACGGAGTGTTTCCGCCTGACTGGTCTTACGATCAGATGATTGAAGCGTCCGAGAATGTCATTTCCGGTGCACCGTTTGATAACAGCGACAAGCCATCGACGATATGGAAAGACTTTCAGAACAAGGTCGCCTCACTGGATATAGAAGAGTCAGAAAAAGATGCGCTTAAAGAGGAAGCAAAAGCAGCCCTGCTGACTTCTGTGAAGCCCGCTTACAACGCCTTTATCGAAGAACTGAAGCACCAGAAAGAACTTACCCCGGAAGGTGACGGTGTGTGGCGGTTACCAGATGCCGAAGCCTGGTATCAGAATCGTCTGAACTGGTTCACTACCACGGATCTTACCGCTGATGAGGTGCATCAGATTGGTCTGGAGAATGTCGAGCGTATTCATAATGCCATGC
This sequence comes from uncultured Alteromonas sp., assembly GCA_964508695.1. Lineage (GTDB taxonomy): Bacteria > Pseudomonadota > Gammaproteobacteria > Enterobacterales > Alteromonadaceae > Alteromonas. Next base: position 1,515 of record CAZDUT010000046.1, on the reverse strand, counting down.
GTGAGATCATGAAACAGGTAGAATTTGACGGTGATCTGGCTGCGTTTTTTGAATTTATGCGTGAAGACGAACAGTTTTATTACGCTAATACAGACGAGGGTCGCAAAAAATACCTGGACGAGGCCAAGCGCGTCATTGATGAAATGCGTGATGCGATACCGGAGTATTTCGGCATTCTTCCTGAAGCCCCCATTGTTGTAAAACGTGTCGAGGCTTTCCGTGAAAAATCAGCAGGCAAAGCGTTTTATCAAAGTCCGGCGCAGGACGGTAGCCGCCCGGGCACGTATTACGCCAACCTCTACAATATGAAAGATATGCCTACCTATCAGCTCGAAGCACTGGCGTATCATGAAGGTATCCCAGGGCATCATATGCAACGTGCAATTGCGCAGGAACTGGAAGGGGTGCCGCAGTTTCAGAAGTTCTTGAGCTTCACCGCCTATACAGAAGGATGGGGACTTTATTCTGAAGAACTGGCAAAAGACATGGGCTTTTATGAAGACCCTTATTCCGATTTCGGACGCCTTGCGATGGAGCTCTGGCGTGCCTGCCGTCTGGTTGTTGACACCGGTATTCATTCGAAAAAATGGAGCCGCGAGGAAGCCATTGAGTATTTGATCAAAAATACGCCAAACCCGAAAAACGATTCGGTTAAAGCCATCGAGCGTTATATCGCGATGCCGGGTCAGGCAACAGCCTATATGATTGGTAAGATCCGAATCATGCAGTTGCGCGATAAGGCACAGAAAGAGCTTGGCGATGACTTTTCCTGGCAAGGCTTCCACGATGAAGTGCTGCGTCATGGGCCGGTCCCGCTGTCTGTGTTGGAAGAAAACATCGACAAGTGGATAGCGAGCGTTAAAAGCGCATAGCGTTTAGTATCCACTACAATTAAAAAGCGGTTAAGGTGCGCCTGACCGCTTTTTTTGTGTCTAATCCATGGCGGTTTTTGCGATGCCGGATACACGGGTAGCTGTTTTTTATGTATGGGCGAAAGAAAAGCGCAGAGGTTCGGGTCTTATTGACCATGAAAGCAAAACAACAACGCTATGAGGCGCTGGTTCATGCGTTTCATGCAGATATCTATCGCTACGCGTACTGGCTGGTAAAAGACAAGGCCGTCGCTGAGGATATTGTGCAGGAGACGTTTTTAAGGGCATGGCGATCTCTCGACTCACTTAATGATAACCAGGCAGCCAAGTCGTGGTTGATCACGATATTACGCCGGGAAAATGCCCGTCGTTTTGAGCGTAAGCAATTGGAAACCGTGGATATTGATGAAGTCAGTGTGTTTAATACAGACGCTGACGCTGAGCAGGGTGTTCGGCAGCGCGATTTGCAGCGCCTGTTATCCACCCTCAGCGATGATTATCGGGAGCCGTTGATTTTGCAGTTGATCTTTGGGTTCAGCGGGGAAGAAATTGCAACTCACCTTAACCTGAATAAAAACACCGTCATGACCCGGCGCGCTGATGGTGGTGGCCAGCAAGTCGCACCGCGACCAGGCGACCGACG
>CAZDUT010000045.1:0-17232 GCA_964508695.1 uncultured Alteromonas sp. | reverse complement strand
ATGTATCGGGCTTTATCGGATTATCTTTTGACACCTACGCGTTTGACCAGCCTACCGACTGGCTGAATGCCTGGACGCTGTTCTTCTGGGCATGGTGGATTGCCTGGGGACCGTTCGTAGGTCTGTTCCTGGCGCGTATCTCCCGTGGCCGGACCATTGGTGAGTTCGTAGCCGGAACGTTAATCCTGCCACTGACCTTTATGATTTTGTGGATGTCCATCATGGGCAACAGCGCTATCGATATGGTCATGGGCGGCGCCGAGGAGTTCGGTCAGCAGGCTATGAATAATCCGGGCTCGGCGATTTACATGTTCCTTGAGCAAATACCCTGGGCCGGACTGACAACCATCGTGGTAAGTATTCTGGCGTTCATATTCTTTGTCACCTCGGGTGACTCAGGGTCACTGGTACTCTCCAACCTGACGTCGATTTTGAAAGACCCCTACAGCGACGCACCTTCGTGGATGCGTATCATGTGGGCGACGATTATCGGCTTGCTGACAATCGCGCTGATGATGGCCGATGGATTAACGGCACTGCAAAGTGCGGTGGTGGTCACCGGTCTGCCGTTCGCCATCGTGCTATGCATCATGATGGTGGGTCTGCTGAAAGCACTGAAACTTGAGGGGCTTAAGCAGCGCAGTATTGATGCCAATTTGCCAACCCATCCGCGTGCCGGTGAAGAAGCGAAGAGCTGGACCGAGCGCTTACAGCGCGCCATAAGTTTTCCAGATGAGAAGCAGTGTCATGACTTTCTGGATAACGTGGCGAAGCCAGCCATGATCGATGTGAAAAAGGAGCTTGAAGCGCGTGATCTTAAGGTCGATTTGATTGACCGTAATCATGAGGAAGACATGTATCTGGCATTAAAAGCCGATTTACAGAGCGCGCAGGACTTCTACTATGAACTGCGGCCAAGTAAACACCTTATCCCGTCTTTTGCCACGCACTCAGTAAAAGGTGGCGAACGCTACTACCGTGTTGAAGTGATGCTGGTGGAAGGTGGTCAGGGCTACGACCTGATGGGTTACACCAAAGAGCAGGTGATTGCCGATATCCTTGAACACTTCGAACGCCACATGCACTTTTTGCATGCTCAGCGCTCGCAACCCGGGGCTGATGTGGAGCTGTTCAAACCGCAGAAGGAATAATGGCTAAGGACGAGATGCGTCAGGGATAGACGCGCTAATAATAAACGCTGCTTGCGGTGATGCCTGAGCAGCGTTTTTTTATGGATAAGTCAGGCCGTGCGTACCGAAAAACAAACATTCAGGAGATCTGATGAACCGCAAAATGTGCTCCTTACAGCCCGTTTAGAGCAACCTACAGTCTTTCACAGCCAGTACGCCCGGCTGTGCATTCCTCACTAAAAGCGCCGCTTTGCGCTACAGTAGTGTAAAGTGCGTATGCACGCTATAAACAGCGCCAGCCATTAATCCGATAATGATTGTCACCTTCGAAAGCTTCACTTTGGACACAGAGAATTACCGTCTTACACACGCCGGTAACGTTCTGGCTGTGGAACCGCAGGTATTTGCTGTCTTACAGGTTCTGATAGAAAACCGTTATCGTGTTGTCACTAAAGACGATCTGATTAACAATGTTTGGCGTGGGCGTATAATGTCTGATGCGGCAATTTCCCGTCGCATTAAAAGTGCCAGACAGGCTCTGAAGGATGATGGCCGTTCCCAACGTTTGATAAAAACGGTGCATGGCATAGGCTTTCGCTTTGTGGGGGATATTGATGCAGTGCCAGGGTCGCAATCAAAATACAAATGGGTGAAATTCCCAGCAAAATGCCAAACGCTGCAGCAGCAGAGTCAGTGAACGACTCCTGCCTAAGCTGTCCATCGGTCGGTGTGCAGCGCAGACGAGGATAGTGGTGAACGAGGGTGCATCCATATTGCATGGAAATCAGCGTGTAAGCGTGTATTAATCCGGAACTGACGCTACTGGGCTACAAGCTCAAAACCTGGGAGCAATACTGCCGTCCGCCGAGGGAAACAAGACTGGATAAAAGGGGTCAGAGCCTAACCCCTTTTTTTTGACAATTAACGCGCTGCGATATGGAAATGGATTTGCTCAGTCACGTCTACACCATTGACGAGGAGACGGACGTTATCCGCACCCATGTAGGCCAGTTCAGTACTCATTTTATCTAACACCTGTGTGAGAATATTCTTAAGCACCGGACCCAAAAGCTTGTCAACGTTGGTGGTATGCAATACGCCCATGCCTTCATTTTCGCGGTCAAGCTCGTTGAATAGCTCATTACTCAACAACTGGTTACCTTGATTATCTGTTACGGTAACGGCAATAGAAATATGACGGCGGCTGGTAACTGTCACAAAGCCTGCTTCGTTTTCAAATTCGAACTTTTGAATTTGTCCTGAAACGGTATAGTCAGCATCGCTCTCACCTGCTACCGCAGCATTCGCACCCGCTGCATTTAGCTCGCGGATGATGATGTCCTGCAGCATGTTGTTGACTGGGAAATATTCTGTTCCGGCGTAGTCGATACCAAATCGCCAGGTACCTTGTTGCGCGATAAAACTTAAAGATTTTGAATCGCTCGGGTCAATCCACGCCCGCTTGTCTTCAAATGCTTCAACGTTGAAGGACTTGCCTTGCAATGTGTTGCTACTCAACGTCAGCCCTTCTTCGTATTTAGTTGCAATTGAGCGCGTACAGCCGCTGAGCGCAATGACCGCAATGGCAAGCAAAATGAGTTTAGCTTTCATGTGTTCCTCTGTATTTTTCTTTTATCCTAATAAACAGGAGGTTAGCCCTCCCGCTTAAATCTTTTCATGAAAATTCGCGATTAACTACTGTTTTTTTATTTTTCGTGATCAAATGGCTCAGCTTTCCCTGATAGTTAAAGCGGTGCTTTATCTTCATTTTTACTCAGTACGTTTCTCATGAAAGAGCCATGACTGGCACTTTTGTCTTATCTGGACTTTACTAACAGGTAGTTCAAGCCCAATGGCTGGCACTCACGCCCGGCCATTGCTTGTTAAACGGAGAGAGTCATGGCCCTTCCCAGCGATTTCCGGCACGCGAAAAAAGTCATCGTTGCATTGAGTGTAGTGGCACTGGTCGCCTGTGCGACTAACACTGAAAGCCCACCGCCAAGCCTAAGCGAAGATATTGAAAACAATGCGGAAAAGTATGTGAGTGCCTTGACGAAAAGTGCTGAAATATCAAGACAACAGCTGCCAGGCAGCACCATTGAGCACCTCTTTATCCTGAATAATCTGGCCTACGTATACCGGGTGAACGGGAATGATGAAAAAGCCAATAGCGTTATTGCCGAGGCGGCAAGGATCTGGCCACGGACTGCAGCCGGCCAGGTAACTGAGGATGGCTACGGTGGAGGGTCGTCGGTGACAGTATTTTCCGCGCCTATGGGGCCGGACTTCCCCGCTGGCTTTGATAAAAGCATTTGCTCTGTTTTTGTGGGCGGTACCGGGCCTTTCAACCCAGATCCCGAATCGGGAGGCGATCTTGCACTTTGTGCCCATCTCGACCAGTTTGGCGATATGACCATTTATGATGAATGTGGCTTTTATGGGGTCGGGAGTTGCCCGGGAGGAGCCGGCGGAGGTGGTTCCGGCGGTGGTTCAGGCGGTGGCTCAGGTGGCGGCACTGGCGGTGGCAGCGGTTCGCCGTTCGGCCCTCCCGATACAGATCTTGAGTCTTGTATTGCTAATGACCAGGGGATAGCGGTAACGGGTGACTTTTGCGATGCGCAGCAGTGCAACTGCTGTCTACCTGAGGCGGATGGCAACTACGACTGCGTTCAGTGCAAGCGAGACCCCGGAAGTTCAGCCTTATCGAATGGCGATTGCGATCACTTCAGGGTCATTTCCAATAAGGATTAGGTCATTTACTTTGCACGCTGGCGACACCCACGCGCGCACCGTTGGGCGCGGCGCGCTCGCCAGAATTAGTTAATCAGGGTATTTACCATTCGCATCGGCAATAAAAAACGGCTGTGAGTACCAGTAGTACCGACCTGGCTGTGATTTTGACGGCGCAGTACAGTTGATGCGTGAGCGGCCGACCGGTAGGGTCATATCCAGTTTTGCCGAGAGGGTCATGTCATTTATCTCAATTGGCAGCGTGTCGCCCCGGTAGTAGCAGGCTGCCTGGGAAAGACGTACATCGTCGCTGGTAATATGGAGTGTTAAAGGTGTCTCTATTTTGCGACTATCACGTTGTGGTGACAGCCCAGACCCTTCATCCAATGGCATTGCGAGGCTGTCGAGTTTGGTTTTCAGCTTTTTTACGTCCGCATAAATGCCGGCTGCCGGAAAACGGGGTAAGGCGGCAAAGTTGCTGCTTGGACCCACAGCACCAGAATGTTGCGCAAAGCCAATATAGCCTTCCTGTTTCACCTTATCGGCCAAAGCCTGATTAAATTCGCCGAAGGGGTAAGCCAGATACTTCAGTGACTCACCGGTTTTCTCTTTTAATTTCGCTTCGGCCTGCGCCACGTTATCCCATATCCGTACCAGCCAGGCATCGTCTCTTTCCTCAACCGACTTCTCCAGCATGTGCATGTGATTGAGCGTATGGTTAGCGAAACTCACGCCCTCCTTCTGCATTTGCTGCACCTGGTCCCAGGTCAGTTGTGAGTTATTGCTGCCAATTTCTCCCGGATTAATAAAAATGGTGTAAGGGAAACCGTATTCGCGCAATACCGGGTGAGCGTTTTCGAGTATATCCGCAAAGCCATCGTCAAACGTAATTACCACGGTTTTATTGGGTAAGGCTTCGCCGGCTTTCAGGGATGGCATGACTTCTTTTAGCGACAGTACATTGTAGTTTTCATTTAAAAACGCCATGTGCTTTTTAAACGTTTCAGGCGTCACAGAGGTACTGGCGGGCGTGTCTTCGGCGACATGGTGATAAAGTAAAATCACAGCGTTAGAGGCGGGTGCCTCTTTCGCCACGACGCCCGAGCAGGCGGCAAAAAGTAATACAAACAGCGCTGTGGCCTTGGCCTGCCCCCATCTCGTGATAGACTTCATGTTTTCTCCTGTGGCAATCAACATTCGGGCGCCTCGTCTGCAATGGGCCCTTTTTGGGTATTTTTTGAATGACAGCAGCAACGCATCAGCACCGTCACCCTCATCGACATATGCTTGCATTGGCCATGCCAATGATCCTGGCGAACATTACTACGCCTTTACTGGGTTTAGTGGATACGGCAGTACTGGGGCATATGGATTCACCCGCCATGCTGGCGGGGGCGTCCGTGGGTACCCTCATTCTCACTCAAATATACTGGGTTTGCGGCTTTTTAAGAATGTCGGCTACCGGTCTGAGCGCCCAGGCGCGAGGCCACGAGCATGCGCAAACCCAGTCAGCGGCTGTGCTTTACCAGTCGCTCAGTATCGCGCTTGTGCTGGGGCTGAGTATTTTAATGTTGCAATGGCCCATCCAGCAAGCCGGTATTTTTCTGGCCTCGCCGCCCCCTGATGTGACCATGCACCTTAGCCGATACTTTGAGGTGAGGGTGTGGGGAGCGCCGGCCGCGATGCTGAATCTGGTGTTGGTCGGCTGGCTGGTGGGTCAGCAGCGAACCCGTACGGTGCTGATTATCCAGGTCGTGGGTAATCTGCTGAACGGTGGCCTGGATATGCTGTTCGTGTATGGGCTCAATATGTCGGTGGGCGGCGTGGCACTTGCCAGCGTTGTTGCTGAATACACCATGGCCATCATGGCGTTGGCAGTGGCGTACCGTCAGTGCCGCGGTGTGCGTATCGATCCCGCCTGGTTTAACCGTGCCGCGCGAAAAGTGATCCTTACGCTTAATGGCAATATGCTGCTGCGAAATCTGGCCTTGCAGGTGTGTCTTGCCTTTCTGACCCTGCAGGGGGCGCGGCTGGGTGAAACGCCTGCTGCCGTGAATGCGATTCTGATGCAGTTTTTTGTACTGATTGCGTTAGGCCTAGATGGCATCGCCTATGCGGTGGAAGCGTTGGTAGGGGAAGCAGCGGGGGCCAAAGACAAAAAGCAAGTCAGGGCACACACCTACCGTGGACTGCTCTGGTCTGGTGTGTTCGCGCTGGGCTATGCGCTGGTATTCGCGTGCGCCGGCGACGCGATTATTGCCATACTGACCGAGCACGGCAAACTGCGAGATGCTGCCAGTGACTATCTTATCCTGATGGTGTTACTGCCACTGCTGGGTCACTGGTGTTTTCTGTATGACGGTGTATTTGTCGGCCTCACCCGCAGTGGTGCCATGCGAGACACGATGATCGTGAGCGCGGTAGGTGTGTATTTTCCGGTGTGGTATGTCACCCGTGATGCCGGAAATCCGGCTCTCTGGTACGCATTGCTGGCGTTCCTTCTGGCGCGGGGGCTTACCTTAGGGGCTGTGTTCTGGTACGCCGATAAGCGGCAAACCCTGATCAGCAAGTCGACATAAATGCGAGCAGCAACTTGACAGGCCTGCATCTGCCAGCAATCAAGCCCGTTTGAGGTGCCCCACGTAGCAAATGCCGGCATACGGCCGACCACCGCGCAGTGTGCGCTGAGTTGATCTGACTAATGCTGCGGATGTCGCATGTTCTGCCCGGAGTAAGCGGGCGTACAATGTGTTCAGAAGGGATGGTTTTTGTTTTTGTTACGTGCGTGTTTCAGGCCAGAGAAACGTTGCAAGAAGATACCTGCATAGCCCCACATCGCGATGCTAAAGCCACACAGCAACACAGCCAGAGAGAGGTAATAAGCAACTGGGATATGACCGAGTGTCAGCAATACCAACACGCCGCCTGCAAACAGGGCCAGACCCAGTTTGAAGCGGCGCCAGCTTTGGTAAATATCAGCCATGAGCGTTAGTAGTAGGAGTGCTCGCCTGCCTCATGTTCGGTAGCGTCTCTGACACCGTTTAACTCACCGGCGAACTGCTCAAGCATTTGTTTTTCAATGCCGTTTTTCAGCGTGACATCCACCATGGAGCAGCCATTACAGCCGCCGCCAAACTGCAGCACGGCATAGCCGTCCTCGGTGATTTCAGTCAGCATGACCTGGCCGCCGTGGCTGGCAAGCTGCGGATTGATCTCCGACTGGATGAGGTAATTGACCCGCTCTACCAGTGGGGCATCGTCTGACACCTTACGGGCTTTGGCGTTAGGGGCTTTCAGCGTTAACTGTGAACCCATTTGGTCGGTGACGAAATCAATTTCGGCTTCTTCTAAAAACGGCGCACTCTCATCATCAACCACGGCATCAAAGCCGTTAAAGTTTAAACGGATGTCATTGTCTTCCACGGCGTCGGGTGGACAGTAAGACACACCGCATTCTGCCGATGAGGTCCCCGGGTTTACGACGAATACCCGAATATTCGTGCCAGACGCTTGTTTATCCAGCAACTTTACGAAGTGAGCCTGAGCTTCTTCTGATATAGTGATCATCAACAAGTCCTACAAATTGCGAATTTAGGGCTATGATAACAAATTTACCTGAGTAAATCAGTCAAGTATTACAGGGAATTTTACCCGGGTAGTGAAAACAGCACAACAAGTAAAGACAGGAATACCATGTTAAGAAATTCATTCCCAGTTGCCTGCCGATACGTATACCGGCTAGCGGTTGCGTCTCTCCTCGTTTGCTTTGCCGGTGCCACCGCGGCATCTGGCGTTAGCGTTGACTCTGGCGGCAAGCCAGCCAAGGCATATCTGCCAGACGATGTCAGCTATGATCCCGCCATTCCGACGCCTGAATCGCAATTAGGTGCGGGGATCGGCGAATGGCATGTACGTCATGATCAGCTGGTCAGCTACATGTATACCCTGGCCGAGGCCTCAGACCGCATTACGATCGAAGAAACGGGTCGTACCCACGAAAACCGCCCTCTCGTGCTTCTGACCATTACTGCGCCTGATAACCGCAGTAAACTGGACAACCTGCGCGAGCAGCACATTGCAGCCTATAAAAATGGTGCGAAAGTCAGCGATGACGCGCCGCTTATTTTTTATATGGGCTACAGCATTCACGGTAATGAACCTTCTGGCTCCAACGCTGCCATGCTAATCGGCTATTATCTGGCTGCCGCACAGGGTGATCGCATCGATGAGCTGCTGGGCAACAACATCGTCCTGCTGGATCCGTCATTCAACCCGGACGGATTGTCACGCTTTGCGCAGTGGGCGAACATGCACAAGGGCAAACAGCTGTCTGCTGATCCAGAAACCCGCGAGCATGAGGAAGGCTGGCCCTCGGGCCGGACCAATCACTATTGGTTCGATCTCAACCGTGACTGGTTACTGCTGACACACCCCGAGTCGCGTGCACGGATTAAAAAATTCCAGCAGTGGCGTCCACATGTGCTTACCGACTTCCATGAAATGGGCACCAATTCGACATACTTCTTTCAGCCGGGTGTCCGCTCACGCAAAAACCCAATTACGCCGGATGGCAATGTGTCGTTAACCGAAGCACTGGCGGAATACCATGCCAAAGCCCTGGATGAACGCGGAGAGCTCTATTTCTCCGAAGAAGATTTTGACGACTTCTATGCAGGAAAAGGCTCCACTTACCCCGATCTTCAGGGAAGCATCGGGATCCTGTTCGAGCAGGCCAGCAGTCGCGGTCATTTGCAGGACAGTATTAACGGCCCGCTGGCGTTTTCCGATACCATTCAAAATCAGGTCACGACCTCGCTAAGCACCTTTGAGGGCTCACTTGCCAACAAGCAAGCGCTTTTGGCTTATCAGCGTCAGTTTGTGAAAGACACCAATACACTGGCTAATGATGACGCGATTGCGGGGTATGTGGTGGCGCGTAACGATGATCACGGACGCTTTGCTGCCATGTTAGACCTGCTCAGTCAGCACAGTATCCAGTACGAGGTGGTTAACGAAGACAGTGACATTGACGGCTTTCAAGCGAAGGCGAACAATGCGGTTTATATTCCCGTTAATCAGCCACAGTACCGGCTGGTAAAATCGTTATTTTCTACGCAGCAGGATTTCGAAAACAACACCTTTTACGATGTGTCGACCTGGAACCTGCCTCTGGCATTCAACCTTGATTACCAGGCAGTAGAGCAAGCGCGTAAGGTCAGCACGGCGGCCAACGCCACCCTGGCGACACGCAATACCGACAGCGCGCTGCCTCAGACAGCCTATGCCTATGCCATTGATTGGCAGGACTACTATGCTCCCGCCATGGTTCAGTCACTGCTTGAAAACGGCGTGCAACTGCGTAGTGCGGGTAAGGAGTTCACTGCCACGTTAAGTAATGGTAACAACCGCGCTTTCGCCCCCGGCAGTATTATTATTCCCCGCGGCCTGTCACAGCCTGACAATCTGCACGAGGTACTCAGTGCGCAGTCGCAGGCTCTGAACGTGCCGGTATTTGCGCTGAGCACTGGCCTGACGAAAAGTGGTATCGACCTGGGCAGCCGCAACATGGCACCGCTGGAACTGCCCAAAGTGTTACTGGTTGGCGGTGAAGGCACCAGCGAATATGAGGTGGGTGAGATCTGGCATTATCTGGATACCCGGGTAGGGTTACCGGTGTCTCTGGTGGAGCAGCACCGTCTGGCGGATGTTTCGCTGGCAGATTACAGCCATATCATTATGAGCAGCGGCAACTATTCGCGGTTGGGTGATGCTGGCACAGCGGCAATTAATACCTGGGTGAATCAGGGCGGCGTGCTGATAGGCCAGAAATCTGCACTGGAGCTGTTCGCCGGGCAAGACTGGCTGGATATTGAGGTAGTCAGCCAGGATACCATTGATGAAGCATTCGATACGTCCGCCATGCGCTATGCCGATCGCGATGATCTTTATGCCCGTAAGCTGGTGGCAGGTTCAGTGTACAAAGCGAATATCGATACCAGTCACCCACTGTTTTATGGTTATAGTGGCGATACGCTGCCAATGTTTAAAACCAGCAACATGGTAGTCGAAAGCGACAATTCGCCGTTCACCACTGTTGCCCGGTACACACCCACACCGCTGATGGCCGGCTATAGCGCTGAGGAAATGCAGAAGCTGATTGGCGATACCACGGCTGTGGTCGTTAACCGTCAGGAACGGGGCGTGGTCATCGGCTTTGTTGATAACACCCAGTTCCGCGGCTACTGGTATGGCACCAGTAAACTGATGGCCAATGCTATCTACCAGTCAACCCTGCTTAAATAGCGGCTATGACCGGCGCCGCCGTGGCGCCGGTGTGATGGCAATTACCCATACTTCGATGCGCAGGTATGGGTAACGCCGCTTCAACATACCTGCCAATACGTCAACAGTGATCCCGGTTGTCATTACGTCATCGACAATCGCCACCGAGTTTACCGGCTGACGCATAATCGCTTTGTCCAAACAGTCTTTGCTCAGCCTGAACGCATGACGTGCAGCGGTCAGCCGCTGGTGACGATTACGCTGATGCTGTGAGCCGGCTTCGCGTCGTACAGCCCAAAATTCAATTACAGGAATCGAGTAAAAGCCGCCTATTCCCCGGGCGAGCTCCGTCGCCTGGTTATACAGCCGTTGACCCTGCCGCCACAGATGAAGCGGTACGGGCAGTAAACAATCGGGGAGCGGGCGATCCCGCCGGCCAAGTACATGCGTATTAAACCAGCCACTAAGAACGGTTGCTGCGGCCCGCTTGCGCTGAAATTTCAGCTGATGTATGAGTGTCGAGAAAGGCCACTGATAGTAACCACAGGCGTAGAGTCGGGTGTAGTGAGCATGACGAATTTTTGCGGCAAGATCCGGACGATGCAGCAGATTTGTCGCTCGTGCGTCCTGACTAAAAAAAACGGCATCATATTCACACCACTGACATACTGGCGTGTGACTTGCCTGGTAACATAGCAGACAGGCTAGATTAGGCACGCACTTGCGCAATACCTGAAGCGACAAATACAGGGCGCGATAAAGTGGGTGCGGCAATTTATAGGGGCGTGATACACTCATGACAGTCAGCGAAAAGGAGATACTCGTGAGAGAATCGCAGGAACCACAGTCTCTTGTCAGCCGTACGTTCGGGACAGGAAACGATCTGGTTTTATTGCATGGCTGGGGGATGAACAGCGGTGCATTTTCTTCGTTCATTCCGTTTCTCAGCGATCACTTTCGTGTCACGACAATAGACTTACCAGGCTTTGGTGAAAATGCCGGTCTGCTTCCCGCGCAATACACGTTATCCGCACTCACTGACATGATTGCCTTACACCTGCCTGAGCAGTGCATCGTAGCAGGCTGGTCGCTCGGTGGACTGGTGGCACAGTCGGTCGCGCTGCGCCAACCGGGTTTACGTGGCGTTATCACACTTGCGTCCACCCCCCGGTTTATGGCTGGGCCGGGCTGGCCAGGCATTGCTCCAGAGCTGCTGGAAGACTTTAAGTCACAACTGGATAAAGATTACCGCAAAACGATCGATCGCTTTCTGGCCATTCAGGCGCTGGGTAGCGACTCCGCGAAGCAGGACATTAAGCGGATCCGACGGCAAATCATGGACTTCCCTCAGCCGGCCCCTCAGGCACTTCATGGTGGTTTGACTATTTTAGGTGATGAGGACATTCGTGACCGGATAGGTCGGATTCAGTCCCCGTCATTGCGGGTGTATGGACGCTGTGACACTCTGGTGCCCAGCAGCGGCATAGACAGGATCTGCGAATTGCATCCGCAGGCTGATACCGTTGTACTGCCCCACGCGTCCCATGCGCCGTTTATATCGCATCCACAGCAAACGGCGAATATCATACTGAGTTTCGCGGCATCTCTGGATGCAATACAACCCGCCTAACCCCTGCCCGGGACCCACAATGTGTCAGAGAGGGCTTTTATTTCCTGTCTTTTTGGTGAATAATTAGCCACGAAGTGTGAAGTAAATTGGGGTAGTAGTATGACCTTCAGTGTCGATAGCGGTACCAATTCAGCTGCCATGTCAGGCCTGTACGGCTTACAACAGGCGTCGCAGGGGATCACCCAGACATCGCAAGATATCGCATCGCGAACTGTCGCGCAGTCGGCAGGGAGTGAAGGCGCGGTAGCGTCACCATCTTCAGGCGGGCTTACGTCTAATCTGCTCTCACTGACATCCAGCGAAACGCATGCGCAGGCATCAGCCAAGGTGCTCGATACCGCCTTTGATACGGTGGGTACGCTCATCGATATTAAGGTCTGAGGATAAACACTTAACGCGATGAACATTGTTACGCCAATTCAAACCACACAGGTGGCAGCGACGTACGGTTTCAACACCGAAGCGGCGCGGCGGGACAACGTTCTGCGCGAAACCATTCCCCAGCCGTCAGATGCTGAGCAAAGCGCCTCACAAAAAGGCCTTGGCTCCGAATCAGACCGGGCCCGCCCGCCTGGTCAGCCACCGGCGCCGCTGACCTATGAGCGTCCGCAAGTGCAAAACGGTGCTGAAGACGCGTCGCCAGGCTCAGTGAATGATAACCAGGACAACGCAAATGACGAAAGTGCCGGCAAAGAAAATGCCAAAGAGCAACAGCGTCAGGCGTCGCAGCAGGAAATTGAAACGTTAAAAGCACGCGACCAGGAAGTGCGTACTCACGAGCAGGCCCATGCTGCAGTAGGCGGCCAGTATGCCGGCGCGCCCCAATACGAGTACACCCAGGGCCCGGATGGCAAACGCTATGTGACAGACGGTGAAGTGTCGATTGATATATCAGAGGCCGCGTCACCCCAGGAGACCGCGCAGAAAATGGAGCGCGTGCGTGCCGCCGCGCTGGCCCCTGCAGAGCCCTCTCCCCAGGATTTAAAAGTGGCGGCGGAAGCCGCCCGGAAAGCGGCGGCAGCGCGAAGCGAAATGTCAGCCGAACAGGCTGAAGTGCTAACCTCAGGGCCGTCAACGGCTGAAGAAACTTCAGACCGTGCACGCCCACCTAACCTTGATGAACTGATTGATAACCCGGAGATCAGTATCCCCCGTCGCTCACTGAGCGCAAAAGAGAGCCAGTCGTTAAGCGAAAAGGTGTCCGGCGAGGTGCAACCATCCCAGGACAACGGACAGCGTGCGCTGGAGAGCCGCGAGCGCAATAGCGCGCGCAGTGCTGTGATCCAGCGTTTTTACGCGGCGAGTGTTACGCCAGACGGCGCCGGGTTTAACGCCAGCGCCTGAGCCTGTCCGTTACTTCTGTTTGGCCTTGGCAAAGGCATCCGCAAACGCATTGCCCATGGCGCTGTTACCCGACTGCGCCGGCTTCTGGCCAGATTTGCGCGATGCTGACGGTGTCTTACCTTTTGGCTTCGTACGCGGATTACTCTTTGCGCCGCCCTGAGAGGCTGGGGTGTCGTCCATCCGCATAGTGAAGGAAATACGCTTGCGTGGAACGTCCACTTCCATCACTTTTACCTTAACAATATCGCCCGCCTTAACCACGTCCCGGGGATCGGAGATAAACTTGTCGGTCATGGCAGATATGTGGACCAGGCCATCCTGATGAACGCCCACATCCACAAACGCACCGAAGTTCGCCACATTACTCACCACGCCTTCGAGTATCATGCCAGGCGTGAGATCCTTAAGGGTTTCTACGCCTTCTTTAAACGCCGCGGTTTTAAACTCCGGACGCGGATCACGCCCCGGTTTATCCAGTTCTTTGAGAATGTCTTCAACCGTCGGCAGACCGAAGGCATCGCTGACAAAGGTATCCGGCGACAGCGATTTAAGCAGTTCGGTGTTGCCAATCAGGTCGTTAACCGCGACCGCGGTGGTGTCGACGATTGCATCAACGACCGGATACGCTTCCGGATGCACGGCAGAGGCGTCCAGCGGGTTATTGCCGTCAACGATGCGCAGGAAGCCTGCCGCCTGCTCAAATGCTTTTGGCCCAAGGCGCTCAACCTCGAGCAAGCCTTTTCGGTTAGTGAATGCACCTTTGGCGTCGCGGTAACTGACAATATTGTGCGCCAGGGTTTTGTTAAGGCCGGACACATAGCTCAGTAGGGCGGGAGACGCAGTGTTCAAATCAACACCTACCGCATTCACACAGTCCTCAATGACCCGGTCAAGTGACTTACCCAGCAGGCTTTGGTTCACATCATGTTGGTACTGGCCCACACCAATCGCCTTGGGTTCAATCTTCACCAGTTCGGCCAGCGGATCCTGGATACGACGGGCAATGGACACGGCACCGCGCAATGATACATCCAGCTCGGGTAATTCTTTGGCTGCCAGTTCTGAGGCAGAATATACTGATGCCCCGGCTTCACTGACCATGATCTTTTGTGCTTTAACATCGTCGTGGGCTTTTAACATTTCGCCCACTAGGCGGTCGGTTTCACGCGAACCGGTGCCGTTGCCTATACTGATGAGCTCCACTTTATGCTGCTTGCACAATGTTGCCAGGGTGCGGGCCGACTTGTCCCACTGGTTTTGCGGGGCATGAGGAAAAATGGTATTGGTGGCAACCACCTTGCCGGTTTTATCCACTACCGCGACTTTTACGCCGGTGCGCAGACCAGGATCCAACCCCATGGTGGTTTTCGCCCCCGCCGGCGCGGCCATTAGCAAGTCGTTCAGGTTACGCGCGAAGACCTCAATAGCTTCTTCTTCTGCGCGTTCGCGCAGACCGGCAAAAAACTCCGTTTCCATGTGCAGCGCAATTTTGATTTTCCAGGCCCATTGCATCACTTGGGCGAGAAAGTCATCGGCGGCACGGTTTTTATGCTGCCAGTTGTAATGCTCGGCAATCAGGTATTCACAATGTGATGACGCCTGTGGATCGTCCTGGTTAGGGTCAGCGTCCATCTGAATATGCAGCATGCCTTCATTTCGGCCACGAAACATTGCCAGTGCGCGGTGCGAGGGGACGGTTTTCAGCTTTTCTGCGTGCTCGTAATAGTCTTTGTACTTAATGGCGTCTTTTTCTTTCCCGGGCGCCACCTTACTGACCACATATGCATTGTTATTCAGGTAGTGACGGATTTTCGCCAGAAGCGCTGCATCTTCGGCAAACTGTTCAATCAGAATATAGCGCGCACCCTCCAGGGCCTTTTTGGTGTCAGTGATGCCGGCATCACTATTCAGGTACTCGTTGGCCTGCGCTTCAGGATCGCGGTTGGGATCATCGAACAGGGCCTCAGCAAGTGGTGCCAGCCCTGCTTCAATCGCAATCTGACCCTTGGTACGGCGACGGGGCTTATACGGCAGGTACAAATCTTCCAGCGTGGTTTTGCTGTCAGCAGACAAGATGTCCTGCTTTAACGCCGGTGTCAGCTTTTCCTGCTCATCGATGGACTTCAGGATCACCTGGCGACGGTCTTCCAGTTCGCGCAGGTACGTCAGACGCTGTTCCAGCGTGCGTAACTGTGTGTCGTCCAGTCCTTGTGTTGCTTCTTTCCGGTAGCGTGCAATAAAAGGCACGGTAGAGCCTTCATCCAGCAGCGCAACAGCTGCTTCCACCTGTTTGGGATTGACGGAAAGTTCTTCAGCAATTTTGTTTGTAATCATAGTCAGCTCAATGGCGTGTTGATGCGTAAAACCGGTGCGCAGCGAGGAGCAGCCGGTGTTGCGTTATACCAATCCAGCCTTGGTATGGGGCAAGAAAATAATTGATGGCAAAGTATATCATTGATGGCGTACACGAGAAGCCCGATTGACGCTGACACAGGCTCTACGCCTACAATTTAGCCAATATGTAAGCAAAGTACTGCGCGCCGGCGTTTTTACAGTCGATCGCTAGGGTCATACCGAATTTCATTGATCCACCAGGTGAACGTGCCGGCATCAGTTTTCACTTCGCATTCATCATCCACGGCTTTGCCAATGAGGGCTCGTGCCATCGGCGAATCAACCGAGATATGATCATTTTGTCCAAAGATTTCATCGTAGCCGACAATGCGCAGCGTCAGCGTCTTACCGTCGTCGTTCTCAATCGATACCCAGGCGCCGAAAAAGACTTTTCCTTCCTGTTGCGGGTCATAGTCCACCACTTTAAGCCGTTCCAGGCATTTGCGGATATAGCGGACCCGGCGGTCAATCTCACGTAACTTCTTTTTGTTGTACTGATAATCCGCATTTTCGCTGCGATCGCCCAAACTGGCAGCCCAGGTGACTTTACGGGTAATCTCGGGGCGCTCGGTACGCCAAAGATGGTCGAGTTCATCACGCAAGCGATTATAGCCGCTACGGGTAATCAATGGGGTTTTCACAGGTGTCTCCTTTGGCTGTGTGCAGGTTATATCAGGGCGCAGCTGGTAAAATCAAACAGTGAAAAGGGATCAGCGTACTCAGTGGTAAAGAATCGTGATGAATAAATGAACAAAACGACGCCCCCTCCGGTCGTATAAGTAGCGATGAATTTCACTAAGGAGTGTAAAAGGCGAATGATTGATGAACTGTCGAAAGTGCGTAGTTCTCAGAATGCGCCGGGAGCCTGTACCACCAGTGTCACGCTGATTGGTTTTGTGCTGTTTGTTACCGGTGTCATGTTTGTAGTGCTGGGCATGCTGGATTTGTTGGTGCGCGTCGACAGTCTGCGTACAGCGATGTATTTTGTAGTGGGGTATCTGATGTATAAGCTGGGACGTATCATTCTGCAGCATTTTGCGACGCTGCACTCCCAGCGAGAGCGGCGACGGAACCAGGGACGCTAGGCTGCTAAAACTGAGTGTTCTATGAAACTTCCGGTTAGTACAATTTATTCCTAAAACCAGACATCGAAACGGACCAATTCAACTATACTCATAGAGCAATTCGGAAATTGTTATCAACGAATAACCCGGATAGCGATTCGGGTACGCGCAACGCCCAACAGATGTGGCACGGCGCGACGGATATACGAGGGCAAGGAACGCTGAACATACAAAAAAGCCGACGCTCTGCGTCGGCTTTCTCATTTCTCAGGAGTCTGACTTAACTGTCAGATTCAGGTGCCTGTTCCTGCTGCTCCTGCTGTTCCATGACTTCCAGCAGCTCCACCTCAAAGATCAGTGTAGAGTGTGGTGTGATGGCGCCCTGTGCACGCTCACCATAGGCCAGATCAGAAGGAATGTGGAAACGGTATTTCGCACCTTCTTTCATTAGCTGTACACCTTCGGTCCAGCCAGAAATGACGCGGTTAAGGGGGAACACAGCCGGCTAGCCGCGTTTGTACGATGAATCAAATTCGGTACCGTCAAGCAGTGTACCGACATAGTGTACTTTAACTGTGTCTTCTGCAGCCGGGCTTTCACCCTCGCCTTCTTCCAGCACTTCATACTGCAAGCCAGACTCGGTGGTCTTTACGCCTTC
>CAZDUT010000044.1:15060-17348 GCA_964508695.1 uncultured Alteromonas sp. | reverse complement strand
TCATGTAAATAGCCCAAAACAACCGAAAGGAAAGGCAGCGAATAGCGCTCAGATAGCAGGGCCAACTGCTCAAGCAATGAATCCTTTATGCTGTTGGTGCGTAAATAATCAGGCGTCCACTTCGACGAGCGCCAGAACTGGCGTTTTAGCGCTTTGATTAAAGCTAGCTCTGGTCTTGCAGCGGCAGGGCGCTCTCTACGCAGCATCACAGGAATATCCAGAAACTCAAAGTCAGAATCGTCGCTACTATCAGTACTGGCCACATAATACTGACTCGTATCAGACTCATGAGGCGCGAGTGAAAAGTAAAGCCCTTGACCGGCGCTTGAGGACTGAGGCACAACCGTAGTGTGAAGTTCGTTACCTTTCACTTGGTAATCTGAATTATCCACCATGACAAAGCTGGTATGTTTTGTAAGCAGGCCAAGAGACCCCGACAGCTCTTTGGCTTTAGCCTGCGGGAGATCCAGCATGTGCTGAAGTGCCGCCAAGTGCACGGCTGCTTTGGCCCACTCACCGGTTTGCTCGGCACGCGTGTTGAAAGCGATATCTGATCCGGACGCAATCGACACCGCTTTAGCGTCAGCCGCAAACAGTTGTGGCAGCTGGGGGAAATGCCTTTTGGGGTAAGAAAGCCAGGTAGGTACTCTGCCGGTAATGGAGTAGCTCACTGGCCGGCTTTGCCTTAGCGCGCCGGCAATCCCTTTGATGCTTGCCACTAATTCATCATTGGGGTTCACCACAGTATTAATCCCGCCGGACGACGCCGATAAGCCGCGCACCACATATTCGCTTACGTTGAACCCTACGCCTATTGTATGAATGATGACATTTTTATGCTGGCACAGCAGACTGATGGCGGCGAAGGCTTCTTCACTGATATATACCTGACCATCTGTGATTAAAAGCAGGTAACTTTTCTGCACCGACTTTTCCATGTCACCTAGCACAGCAGTTACGGCTTTAATGAGCTCTGTTCCGCCCAGGTCGGCCTGCATCACTTCAATAGCCTGACGCAGTTGCTTCCTGCAATGACCATCCAGCCGCTTCGGCGCATTAAAAACAGACTGGTGCTCAAAGCCAAACGACGACACGTTTATCCAGTCTTTCTCTGACAATTCATCCAGCAGTGATGTAACTGCCCGTTTGCACAGTTCAATGCTTCGCCCCTGCATAGAGCCTGAACGGTCCATGAGTATGTGAATATCCCGCCCCTTGAGCTCGGCATAGCGGTTAGTAGTCTTGCGAATTTCCGGGTAGCCGAGGGCGTATTCAAATCCGTTATACTCAGCTGACATCAGGGTATGAGACTGATCAGAACGAATGCTGAAAAAGATATCTCTGTCCAGTGTTCCTGAGAACGCATAAGTGTCCGCATGGTGACTTACAGCGTGAGAGGCCTGTTTAATATCCAGGGGGGCGTCGGATGTCACTGTTGCACTGAACGGATAGCGAGCAAATGCCGTATACTCGGGCTCGATATGATTATGGCTGCTACCGTATTGCGGCGCGATAGTGGTTGGCAGCCGGTAGCTAAGTGTTTTTCCCTCATCGGATGCGGTCAGCACCTGCGCGATACGCAATTCGATACTAATGCTCTTATTTACCTCAAGGTTGCCCATGTTAATGGCATATAAACCATCCCTGAGTGACTCCACCAGTACGGTGCGTTTTCGCTCCCTAATGGCGTCTTCATATTCAGCGGCTGCGTCACCTCTTTGCTTGATTGTGGCGATGAAATGCCTGTCGTCCATCATAACGCTGCAGCTTAAAACGGAGGCCATTCTCGGCAGAGAAAAATGGTATATCGCCTCGATATTGTCATGCGTGACGTTGGTATAGCTCAGTGTGTAATGCGTGATCGCCAGAATTCCGTTGATTTCGACATCGATAGTGGCAGATAAATTACTTAGTCTGTTCATCATCATGTTCCTTCTTTTCATCCTTTAAAAAACTACCGATTTGGTCTGTCAATGCCCTGATTGCCGTTTCACTGAGTTGATTAAGGCGGCGGTCTATATCCAGTGATACCCCCGGTGCAACCTGTATTCGTGTAACCGTGCTGATTGCTATTGTTTCATCAGCCAGCAGCTTCGCTTTGCTGTCAGCTGCATTAAGCAACTGCGCAATTTTGGCCAGGTTTAAACCTGACGACTTAAACTTCTTGATCTGCAGCAACTGTTCAACATGCTGTTCAGTGTACCTAGGCGTCTTTCGCGCCCCGAAGGGAGCTTCTACCAACCCTTGCTGGATGTAATAGCGGATAGTTCGCCGGGCAAACCCGGTGA
>CAZDUT010000044.1:0-15050 GCA_964508695.1 uncultured Alteromonas sp. | reverse complement strand
GAGCTCTTCAAGCTGCTCAATGGTGTAGTCGTGCATTTTATTTGACAGTTTTAAATGACAGTAATTGTGTTATATAAATAAAATGGAGATTAGTCAAGCGGAATGGGTGCACTGCATTTATTTTCAAATCCCGGGTATGACGGAAAATCGTTATTGAGGACAGGTAGCGGTTTGCATCGTAGCAGGCAAAGGGCACTGGGCGCAGTCTGGGTAGGCTTATACAGTTTCCGAACTCAATCCGTGATAACAACATAGTGAACCAAAACAGACTAAACGTTTCACGGCTGTCAGCTCACCCCTATCAAGTAAGTTCAAGAGTGAGCATATCGTGTCCCCGCGGGCACAGTTGAACAGATAACGCTTAGCAACCGTTGTCCAGATATAAGCTCAGAACCCGCGTTAACTCAATACTATCTATCGGTTTAGTCAGCACAGCGTCCAGACCAGCTTTAACCCTTGTACTTTCGTCTGTTACTGCATCCGCTGTTAACGCCACAACGGGGATCGTTGTATCGTACAGTTTAACTTTTTGTGTGGTTTCTTCGCCGGAAATACCGGGTAAATTTATATCCATCAGAATCAAATCTGGTCGTTGATGCTGAAGAAAATCAAGGCATTGTTCACCGGATTCAACGATCTCATGGTCAATACACAGCTTCTCCAGAATCGTGCTTACCACAAGCTGATTTATTTCATTGTCTTCTACCACCAGAACATGCTTGTCCCGGCTCAGGTTAATTTGATGCGCGAATACCGGTACGGCGTCGTGTGCCACGGCGTCCGTCTTCAGCGGTGCGACCGGCACACTTATGTGGACAAAGGTGCCACGATGGAGCTGACTGGTCAGACGAATATTGCCATTCATAAGCTCCACAATTCCCTTAGTGATCATTAAGCCCAGCCCCGCGCCGTCAAACGGAGAGGCGTTATCCATGCGCTCAAAGGGCTGGAACAGCTTTTTCTGTTCGTCTTCGGCTATACCAATACCTTCGTCTTCCACCACTAATTGCAACGCGTTATCACGGTAAGATATTGTGGCTCTCACCTGCTTGTGGGCAGGCGTATATTTAATGGCGTTGGTCAGCACATTCAGCGCTACCTGACCGAATTTGGTATCATCCAGCTCAATCACATCGGGGATACTATCGTCAATGTCGGTATGAAACTGAATGGCTTGCTCTTCTGCGCGTAACCGGATTAGCGAAAAGATATGCGTGAAAAAGTCATTAGCACTGACAGGGCGAAGCATTAACTTCATTTTCTTCGCTTCAATCTGTTTTATATCCAATACCGAATTCACGGTTTCCAACAGCCGCTCACCACTTTTTCGAATGTGTCCCAGCGACTGTTGAAAAATGGCCGGCATGTTTGCGTCAGAAGCCTGCGTTTCAAGCAGCGCGGACAAGGTATTGATCGCGTTCAATGGGGTTCTTACCTCATGGCATAGGCCAGGAAGTCTGACTTGAACTGGTTGGTACGTTCCAGCTCGCGATTTTTCCGTCGTAACTCCAGGTGAGAAACCACAGAGCGGCTGAGGGTTTTTAGCGACTGCCGTTGCTGATCACTCAGCGTCCGGGGTTTATCGCTTATCGCACACAAGGTGCCAATGGCTGTGCCAGAAGGGGTGATGAGCGGAGCGCCTGCGTACGCGCGAATACTAGGGGCGCCCGTAACCAGCGGGTTATCCTGAAAGCGTTTATCCTTTAACGTATCGGGAACTTCAAATACTTCTTTTTGTAGTATGGCATGTGCGCAAAACGCAATGTTGCGCGATGTTTCCGAAGCATCCAGCCCCACTTTTGATTTAAACCACTGGCGATCACGATCGACAAGACTGATAAGCGCAATGGGGCTCTCGCAAATCTGTGACGCCAGCGTCGTGATCTCATCAAAAAGAGCTTCTTCCTCCGAGTCCAGTATGTCGTAACTCAGTAACTCTGAGAGACGATGCTCTTCATTGTCGGGAAAAGCTGCAGACTGCATAATACTCTCACTCCGTGTAACTGATTATAAGACCTGCCTAAAGTCAGGATAGCAAAATTGCTTACCAGAAACCCCGTCTCTGTTAACTGGATGTGCTGCTCCTGGATTAATAGCGTTATTTCGCTTTAGTCACACCCCGTTACATCCATAGCATTGACACGCCACCCACCCTTGGCTACTTTTTAATCTCCTGGGGATTATTGTGAAAAAACCATGTCTATTTCAATTACCTTTGAGTTATCTGACGACGATCTCGATCACTTCCGCGATGCTATGAAAGCCGCGGCGGATAATGCCAGCAAATATTCTGACGAAGAAATTCTCAGCAAGGCCGCAGAGGCGTGCAAAGAGATGGAAGGTGCCAATTTGCCGGCATTTGTGTCTGAGCGGGTGACCTCGCTGGAAATGCTGATGGCGGCTGTGCAGGACGAGGAATGGCAACTGCCGGAAGACGAGAAGAAAGATATTCTGACGTCGCTGGCTTACTTTGTTGACCCTCAGGACATGGTTCCTGATCACATTCCCGGCTTAGGGTATCTGGACGACGCCATCATGATTGAGCTGGTGATCCAGGAACTGTCGCTGGACTTAACGGCCTATGGCGAGTTTTGCAGCTTCAGGGCCACCGAAGAGCGTCGACGTGGCACAGAGGCCAAGGTTGATCGTGAAAGCTGGCTGGCCGGAAAGCGTAGCCAAATCCGTTCTAACCTGCGCCGTAAACGCCAGTCAGGCTCCGGGCGAAAAGTGTTTGGCCGAATAATGTAACGCTACCTACCGAATTTAAGGGCGCCTGTTGTGGCGCCTTTTTTATATCTGCAGGATTTTCCCATTCAATTTGTATATGCATGAAAAAAGTCGTTAACATAACGCGGCTGACTGGCGCGAGCGTGGTTAGCTTCTTTAATGGGCAGTAAGAGGTAGTACATGGCTCCAACAACACGTTCGGGCAACTGGCGGGTATGGCACCGGTGGTTATCGTTAATATTTGGTGTGCAAATGGTTATCTGGGCGCTGAGCGGCGCCTACATGGTGTTTTTCGACCTTGATTATATTCATGGCGATCATTTGGTGAAGGACGTCAGTCAGCCGGTGCCGCAAGAGGTAAGCATCGCCGACACCCACACCCTGCTTTCGCGCTTCCCCGATACGCAGACAGCCACGCTTCGTACCATTACGCTTGATAACCAACGTGTTACCGCGTTCCAGCTCACGTCGAATGAGCGCAAGCAGCTGGTGGATGCCGAAACGCTTACCCCCATAGCGCTCACCCAGGCCAATATTACCGATCTCGCCACGCAGTACTACGCCCCCGGCAACGCCGATATTGCGACGGTGAGCTATTTAACTGACAACCCGCCGTCGGAGATCAGCCCACGCATGCTGCCGGTCTGGCAGGTACGTTTTAACGACTTTGGAAACACCCACTTCTACCTCTCCGAATCCACCGGCGAGCTGTTGGTCAAGCGCCACACTTTCTGGCGCGGCTTTGACTTTGTATGGATGTTACACATTATGGATTACGAAGCGCGGGTCGACATTCAGACTTGGTGGTTCAAAGCGTTTATTGCCGGCACCGTGGTACTGATGATCACCGGCATGGTATTGCTGGTGTACACCATTCGGTTTAAGCGAATGCGCGCGGGAGGTGTCCAATGATGCGGTTTATGCAATGGCTGCACCGTTGGGTGGGCCTGATTATTGTAATCCAGGTGTTGTTATGGCTTGCCAGTGGCCTGTATTTCGCCATTGTCGGCAATACCGCGATGTCGGGTCGCCAGTATCTGGCGCCTGCAGCATCACCACCTGTGCTTACAACAATTGATGCAGCGGTAGACTTTGCGGCTATTCGTGGCCGCTATCCGTCGGCCACCGCCATTTCACTTACTCAGGTCGCGGGGCAGGGGCAGTATCAGGTGCAGCTGCCCACTGAAACGCTGTATCTTGATGCTGATAACGGCGAGTCCTGGCGCACGGATGAAGCGCTGGCCACGCAACTGGCATTACAGAGCTATAGTGGTCCCGGCACAATCGGACAGGTGAGTACGATGTCTGCGCACGCCGAGCTGCCCGGCTGGCAGGGGCAGGGTTTTCGCGTCAGCATGGACGACGATCTTAATACCCGTATTTATGTCGATGGTGCCAGCGGCGAGATTCTTGCGCACCGCAACACGCCGTGGTTACTGGCCGACTGGGCGTTTCGCCTGCACTTTATGGATTACAGTGGCGGTCGCAGTTTTAACCATCTGTTGGTATGGACGGCGGCACTGCTCACCCTTTGGTTTTCACTGGCCGGTTTGTTGCTGCTGATGCGCAGTCTGGCCCGGGGTGACTTTAATCCCACCGCGAAAA
Source organism: uncultured Alteromonas sp. (assembly GCA_964508695.1). Classification (GTDB taxonomy): domain Bacteria; phylum Pseudomonadota; class Gammaproteobacteria; order Enterobacterales; family Alteromonadaceae; genus Alteromonas. Next base: position 10,718 of record CAZDUT010000044.1, on the reverse strand, counting down.
AAACCTGGCTGGAGCATTTTCATGCCAGCGGACAGCCGGTGGCAAGCCGGTGTGGCGGTGGCGGCACCTGCGGGCTGTGCAAGGTCACCACATCAGGTGCAGCAGCGCCTGAGCCCACAGGCGCCGAGATGGCCATTCTGCGGCCCGATGAAATACACGCTGGCGTGCGCTTGTCGTGCCAGCATCGCACCTCAGACGCCTATACGGTACGGACCCCGGACAGCACAGCCAAAGACGTCAGGCTCACGCTGACAAGCCGTCGTGAAATCTCTCCGTCCATCACCGAACTTGCTTTTACCCCCGGTGCGCCGGTGAATTACAGTGCCGGTCAATTTATGGAATTTCACATCCCTGATGGAAGTGAGCATTTACTTCGTCATTACTCGATGGCTGCTGCGCCGGGCCTGAAGCAACTGGTGTTTACCGTTCGCGCGATGCCGTCGCCTGCTGCCGGCATTCCGCCGGGTGTGGGGTCTGACTATCTGTGTAACCTGGCACCGGGCGACACGGTTATGGCAACAGGCCCCTACGGTGACTTTCAGCTCACCGGCCATGCCGACGCGACACAGCTGTTTATTGGTGGCGGGGCTGGCGTCGCGCCACTGCGCGCACTGATCCAGGCTGAGCTCTCTGCCTACAGTCCCAGGGACTGCGTATTTTTCTATGGCGCACGGGAGGAAGACGAGTTGTGTTATCGCGATGAATTTGAAAGCGAAAGCGCACTTCATTATACCCCGGTGCTGTCAGAAACTTCGGCAGCGTCGTCATGGCAGGGTGAAACCGGATGGGTGCATGAAACAGCGCGTGAATGGCTTGCGCAGCGCGACACCACCAACCTGGATGTTTACGTATGCGGCCCGCCGCCGATGTTGAAAGCTACCCTGGCAATGCTTAATGACATGGGCGTGCCGAAAAGCCGTATCCGTTTTGATGATTTTGGCATTTAATCGCGTTACATCGCGGCTGTTTTTCGCCAGTTTAAGGCCTGCACTGCCAAAAGGTGCAAGCCCTGAGACGAGATAAATCGCACGGGGAGTGCTCTCAGAGCCGCCAAACGCCGTAGACGTCTTTGACACAGCCAAAGAGTCAACGCGAATGAAAAAAAATATCACCGTGCTGGTGGGATCAGGGGCAATCGGACTTGCCTGTGCACGACGGGTGAGTGCGACGCGCCATATTCTGCTGGCGGATATCAATGTCGATACCGCCGCAGCGAAAGCCGAAGAGTTACGTGACCTGGGTTACAGCGTCTCCGAGACGCAGGCCGATGTGTGCTCCCGCTCTTCAGTTGCCACGCTGACGCAAACGGCACAGTCGTTGGGCCATGTCGACCGCGTTATTCATGCCGCCGGCGTGTCCCCCAGTAATGCCCCGCCGGATGTCGTGTTGCGGGTAGATTTACTGGGTACCGCCATGGTGCTTGAGGGCTTTTCGGCGGTAATCGCAGACAGTGGCTGTGGCCTGGTTATCTCCTCTCACGCCGGCCATCGCTTGCCACCGCTTAGTGCACAGGACGAGTCACTGCTGGCAACCACCGCTGTTGACGATTTACTGTCATTGCCGCTGCTGCAAAATATTGACGATGCGTTTTACGCCTATCAAATAGCTAAACGGGCATGTGCATTGCGGGTCCAGGCGCAGTCTGTGAAGTGGGCGCGACGTGGGGCTCGGCTCAATACCATAAGCCCCGGGATCACCATGTCGCCGTTGGCACGTAAAGAGATGTCGGGTCGGCGTGCAGACAGTTACAAAGCGATGATTGAACACTGTGCGGCAGGCCGTGCGGGCACAGTCGATGAAGTTGCGGCGCTGGCTGCGTTTATCATGGGCGAAACCGGCGCAATGATGTCGGGAAGCGATGTCCTGATAGATGGCGGTGTCACGGCATCCCATTTTTACCAAACTAAAGTCTGAACCTCGCGGAGCATGGCGTAATGAAAATCAGTGGGTTGATACCAGCGATAATCACGGCGGTACAAATTACCGCATTCAGTCATTTCGCCCTTGCCAGTAACGAGTCCGGTGACGGCCCACAGGTGAAAACTGCGCAGGGGCAGTTACAGGGGAGCCGTGATGGCGACATTTTTATTTACAAAGGCATACCCTACGCCAAAGCGCCGATCGGAAAAAACCGCTGGCGTTCTCCACAACCGCTGGCGGCCTGGGAAGGTGTAAAACAAGCAACCGCTTATGGTCACGACTGTATGCAAAAGCCTTTCCCGGGAGATGCCGCACCGCTTGGCGAAGTGCCGGGCGAAGACTGCTTGTATCTTAATGTGTGGGCGCCCGCTGATGTCAGTGGTAAAGCGCCGGTCGCAGTATGGATCCATGGCGGCGGCCTGGTAAATGGCGGCAGCTCGCCCGCGACCTACAGCGGGCACAAATTTGCCCGGGCCGGGGTCATTTTTGTGAGTTTCAATTATCGTCTTGGCCGATTCGGTTTCTTTGCACATCCGGCATTAAGCAATGCCGGGGAAGGGCCGGTAGGCAACTATGGCTTTCAGGATCAAATCGCGGCGCTTACGTGGATAAGGCAGCATATCGCGGCCTTTGGCGGCAACCCTGAAAATGTCACGGTAATTGGCGAGTCTGCCGGTGGCCGTTCGGTGCACATGCTCATGCAAACACCGTTGGCTGAGGGCTTGTTCCAGCGTGCAGTGATCATGTCCGGTGGCGGACGCGGCCTGATGTCGGCACGCCCGCTCACGCAAAGCACTAACGGCCAGCCGTCTGCAGAGCAAATGGGTCTCAATTTCGCGAAAAAGCATGGCATCACTGGCCCGGATGATGAGGTGCTGAGCGCCCTGCGGGCGTTGCCGGCAGAGCGTGTGGTCGATGGCCTTAACCTCGCTTCACTGTCCAGTCCGCCAGAGGGACCACCCACCTACAGTGGCGCCATCCTCGACGGTGAAGTGGTTGTCGGGCACACCGAGCAGCTTTTGAAAGCGGGACGGTTTGCGAAAATGCCGGTGATGGTAGGCACCACCAGTGCCGATCTGGGTACGGTAGCGTTTAAGGACAAATCCGCATTAATAGACTCCTTCGGTGACTATGATGGGGAGGCCATTGAAGCCTATGATCCGTTTGGCACGCGCCCTTTCGATATGGTCGCCGCTGAAGTTGGCCAGGATCGCGACATGCAGGAGCCAGCCCGGTACGTTGCCCAGCAGGTGACCAGGCAGGGCCACCCGGCTTACCTATATCGGTTTGGTTATGTGGCACAGTCCCGTCAAGACGGTGCAGGCGCACCCCACGCCAGCGAAATTCCCTTTTTCTTTGATACCGTGGATATTAAATATCCGGATGCTACCAAAACGGATTTGGCCGCGGGCGTCCAGGCCTTTCGCTATCTGGTTAACTTTGTGAAAAGCGGTGACCCGGATACCGGCATGCTGCCGCTGTGGTCGCCGTATAACGACGATGAGCACAATATTATGCTGTTCAAAATGAGCGGTGAGGCGCAGCAGGTAACGGATCCCTGGACGAAGCGACTGGATGCTGTGGCGGGTGCGGCAATGGCCAAAGATTAAACATGCCAGAGAGGGCCGGCGTTTGTGATCCCAGAGCGGCATTACTTCTTAAACAGAGAAGCTTGTAAGGCATAACTTCCAATGTTTAAGGACTGTCACTATGAAACTGAAACACCTGTTAATCGGTGCTGCGTTAATGGGCGCATCCGGCACCGCGATGGCCAATGAATGCGAAGCAACCATTGAAGCCAACGACGCAATGCAGTTCAGCGAAAGCGAAATGACCATTCCTGCCTCCTGCGACGAATTCACCGTTACCCTGAAGCACACCGGTAAACTGCCCAAAGCATCCATGGGGCATAACTGGGTGATGACCAAGGAAGACGATATGCAGGCGGTGGCCAATGATGGCGTAAGCGCAGGTCTGGATAACAACTACCTGAAGCCCGATGACGAGCGTGTAATTGCCGCTACCGATATGATTGGCGGTGGCGAAGAAACCTCGGTGACTTTTGACACATCAGGCTTGTCGCCAGACGAGTTCTATATGTTCTTCTGTTCGTTCCCGGGACACCTGGCGGTGATGCAGGGCGAAGTCATTGTTGAATAAGTCTGGGTAATATCCGACGCCTGCCCTTGAGCAGGCGCGGCTTACCGTTGCCGGCAATCCCGCCGGCACTTCATCTACCCGCGGAAACGACGTGGGGCCGGCCAACCGACGGCCTATGTCAACCATGTGGGAAGGCGCTAGAGTGCAGGCCGGTTCAGTCCGGACAGTGCTAAGCAACATCGCATTTCTGCGTCCCGGAATTTCCCCCTCGTCCTGTGCACCGGTTAGCAGACGCTACTGACAGGCTTGCAATCGTCACATCAGCCTATATTATTAGCACAATTGATATACAAGGTTGTCATGCATCCTATGCCATTTTTGCGTTCACTACTGGTGTTGTTACTAACACTGGCGTTGTCACTTCAGGTGATGGCGGCAGGTGGCGATGCTGTGTGCCATCATGAGCATACCTCGCAAAGCATAATGGCAGAGATGGATGGTGACTGTGGCAGCCAGAGTGCGGCGGCCGAGGAGCCTTGTTGTGATACTGACTGCCAGTGCACCAGCCACATGGTTCACTCCAGTGTTTTTCTACCCGAAGAAGCCATGCTCACCGTGGCGTCCAAGCCGGTTTTTCAGCGCTTCTATGCCCTGTTGGGCGAGGTTAGTCAGCCACATTTCCCACTTTATCGTCCGCCCCGGATCGCCTGAATCGCGAATTGATGAGTATTGCTGCCGTCGTGCATACGCCGGTGGTGCGATTTTTTACGGTAAGCCGGAGTAACTATGAGTCCGCTAAAACTCGGGGTGCTGACAGCCCTCATTCCATTTTGTGTTGCCTCGCTGGCGCAAACAGCGCCTGATGTGCAGCGAACGTTAGAGCTTGATCAGGCCATAGCACTGGCCGTCCAGGAAGATCCCTGGTTTGATGCCAGTGAACAAATGCAGCGGGCTGACTTGCTCAAAGAAGCGGCGGTGGAAGCGCGCCCGTCTCCGTCGGTTTCACTCAGCATGCTAAACCTGCCAACGGATACCTTTTCAGTGCGTCAGGAGCCGATGACGCAGTTGCGTGTGGGCGTCACGCAGGCGTTTGCCCGGGGCGATACGGTCGAACTTACCCGTGAACAGCAAAGACTCAAAGCTAACCGACACCCGGTGGAGCGCGAGGATCGCGCCGCCCGGGTAGCGCTCGCGGTTACCCGTCACTGGCTGGATGTCGCCCAGGCCAAACAACACCAGGCGCTGGTTCGCGAAGACATCGCGACTGTGGAACAATTGGTGGACACAACCTCCTCAGCGTACGAGTCAGGGGTTGGCAAGGTTCGCCAACAGGATGTACTGGATGCGCGGCTGGAACTGGCCAAAATGCAGGAACAGCTCTCTGGCATCATCCAGCGCGAAGAACAGGCCAGAGCGTCACTTCTCACCTTACTGGGCGAAATGGGCAATGCGCTGAGTATTGCGCCTGTCATCCCGCCTATCCCCTTACCCGATGTGGCACTCGAACAACGCCCCGACAGCCGTCAGCGCCTGGCAGAACACTTAGCGATGCATCCGTCAGTCAGGGTGTTGGCGGTGGATCATACCGTCGCCAGCCAGGCCGTAGAGATTGCCAAACAAAAAAAGGCGCCGCAGTGGGCGGTAAATGGCGGGTACGCTTACCGCAGTGATGCCAGAAGCGGCGACTCACGGGCAGATTTTCTGTCTGTCGGAGTGTCGGTCGATATCCCGTTGTTTAATGACACGGCAAATGACAATGCGGTGCAGGCGGCCTTTGCCGAATCAGAAGCCGTTGAAACCCGCCGCCGTGCCCTTATCAGAGATCTGCTGACCCAGGTCAATGCGCTACGTGCTGCACTTACCCACCTGTATGAGCGCCAGCAGCAGTATCACACTAAAATCCTGCCGCAGAGTGAGGACTACGCCGAGGCCACCCTTGATGCGTATACGGCCGCGCAGGGCAGTGTAGAAACTGTACTGGATGCACGCGCTGCCCATTTGCAGGCTCGCATCGCCGCGCTGAACATCGATACTGACATTGCCCGTCACCGCGCCACGCTGGCGTACTACACCACCACTGCCATGACTCAGGAGAAGTAATATGCGCGTAACGATTTTTGTTGTATTAGCGCTCATTATCGGCGCATTTACCGGGTATTTGCTGGCCCCTGACGCCGGTACCGACAATGTCGAAAAAGACAGTGACGAGCCGCTTTACTGGGTTGCGCCGATGGATCCTAACTATCGCCGTGACGGACCGGGCAAATCACCGATGGGCATGGATCTGGTGCCGGTATATGAAGAAGGTGGAGCAGGCAAAGACAGCCCGGGAACCGTTTCGGTATCCCCTGAAGTGCAGCAGAACCTTGGGGTAAGAACGCAGGCGGTAAGCCGGGGCCCACTGACGGCGCAGATAAATGCGGTCGGGTACATCGATTACAATCAGGACACGCTAATTCACCTGCATCCGCGGGTGTCAGGCTGGATCCACACATTGTATGTGAATGTTGAAGGTGAGCGAATTGACGCCGGCGAACCCCTGTATAAGCTGTATGCACCTGAGCTGGTCAATGCGCAAAAGGAGTTGCTGGCTGCACTTAACCGCGGTGATAACACGCTCATCACCGGAGCCCGGGCGCGACTCGACGCTTTGGGTATGCCCTCGGATGTGCGTAACGCGCTGGAAAAAGATCGTACAGTGCGTCAGGAAATTACCTTTCGCGCGCCCAAAGACGGCATTGTAGCAGCCCTGCCGGTTCGCGAAGGCTTTTACGTTGAGCCCAACCAGAATGTTATGAGCATTGCCGATCTCAGTGAGGTGTGGGTCGATACCAATGTGTTTGAGCAGGCCATCGCCAGAATTGAGCAAGGACTTGAGGTCTCAATGACCGTGCCGGCCTTACCCGGCAGAACCTGGACCGGTGAGGTGGACTACATCTACCCCACACTCAACAGTAAAACCCGCACCCTGCAGGTACGCCTGCGTTTTGACAACCCCAGCGGCGACTTAATGCCTGGCATGTACGCCAGTGTTGATATCCATGCACCGTCAGAAGAAGTACTCAAAGTGCCAAGGGCGGCTGTTATTCGTCTGCCTGACAGCAACCGCGTAGTGATCGATCAGGGGGAGGGACGTTTCAAGAGTATTAATGTATCGCTGGGCCGCAGCGATAATGACCATTTTGAGGTAACAGAGGGACTTAGCGCAGGCGACGAGGTAGTGGTATCCGCCCAGTTTCTGATTGATTCAGAGTCGAGTAAGGAAAGTGACTTCATGCGCATGTCGGCACCGGATACGGACGATCACAGCATGCACATGGCTATGGACGATGAAGGGCAGGCAATGGACAACAGTGATAACAGCGCCAGCAGTGCAACGGTTAATGGTCGTCTTGAGGCCATTGATCGTGAAGCCAGAACACTCACCATCCACCGCGATGCCATTGAAAAATGGAACCGGCCTGCCGCCACCATGACCTTTGCCGTTGCCCCGGATATTGAAATTGACGCGTTGTCGCCGGGTCAGCATCTGCGGTTTACCTTCGAGGTGGGGGATGATTTCGTGATCACTGACTTAACGGTTCACGACATGGAGATGGACGCAAACTCCATGGAGCATGACCATGATTGAAGCTGTCATTGCATGGTCCATCCGCCAGCGCTTTTTGGTGGTCATTGCTACGCTGATGCTGATCGCGGCGGGTGTCTATTCCATGACCAAAACCCCGGTCGATGCTATTCCGGATCTGTCGGATGTGCAGGTCATTGTAAAGACCAGTTATCCGGGACAAGCCCCGCAGGTGGTGCAGGATCAGGTAACATACCCGCTGACCACGGCGCTACTGTCAGTGCCCGGCGCACAAACGGTGCGGGGATTTTCTTATTTTGGTGACTCCTACGTGTATGTCATTTTTGATGATGACACGGATATGTACTGGGCACGAAGCCGGGTGCTGGAATACCTTAACCAGGTGGCCTCTACCTTGCCGGATACCGCCAAGACCCAGTTGGGACCGGATGCCACCGGAGTAGGCTGGGTGTACATGTATGCGCTGGTGGATAAAACCGGGCAGCACGATTTGGCCCAGTTACGCAGCCTGCAGGACTGGTTTTTACAGTTTGAGCTCAAAGCCTTACCCGGGGTATCAGAAGTCGCCAGCGTGGGAGGTATGGTGCGCCAGTATCAGGTGGAAGTCGAACCCGACAAACTGCGCGCCTACAACCTGCCACTGCGTCACATCGGCGAGGCGCTTAAGCGCAATAACCGCGAGTCCGGGGCTTCTGTTATCGAGATGGGGGAGGCCGAATACATGATCACGGCTTCAGGCTACATCGACGGCGTTGACGCAATCCGGGCTATTGGACTTGGCACCAATGACCAGGGGGTAGCCATTACCATCGGTGATGTAGCGCGCGTGCAGGTAGGGCCTTCCCCGCGTCGCGGCGTGGCTGAACTTAATGGTAACGGAGAGGTCACCGGCGGCATTGTGGTCATGCGTTACGGCGAGAATGCCAAGGCCACAATCGACCGTGTAAAAGCCAAACTGGCAGAACTTAAAGCCGGCCTCCCGGCGGGTGTGGAATTGGTCACGGTGTATGATCGCGCCGGCCTCATCAATAACGCGATTGAAAATCTCAGTAACAAGTTACTGGAAGAAATCATCATTGTGGCGCTGGTGTGTATAGCCTTTTTGTTTCACATTCGCTCGTCACTGGTGGCAATCATCAGCCTGCCTATCGGTATTCTGGGCGCGTTTCTCATCATGTACATGCAGGGCATTAACGCCAATATCATGTCGCTGGGCGGTATTGCGATTGCCATTGGCGCCATGGTCGATGGTGCAATTGTCATGGTGGAGAACCTGCACAAACACATGGAAAAAACACAGGTGACCCGGGAAAACCGCTGGCAAATTGTTGGTCAGGCTGCCAGTGAGGTTGGCCCGGCCCTGTTTTTCTCGTTGCTGATTATCACAGTGTCGTTCTTACCGGTGTTCACCCTTGAAGCGCAGGAAGGGCGGCTCTTCGCACCTCTGGCTTTTACCAAAACCTATGCCATGGCGGTGGCAGCGGGACTGGCGATCACCCTGGTGCCGGTTCTCATGGGATATCTTGTACGCGGTAAAATTCGCAGTGAAAACGAAAATCCACTGAACCGTTTGCTGGTCAACGGCTTTAGACCAATACTGGCAGGCTGCCTTAAGTTTCCGAAAACCACGCTGGTGGTCGCATTGTTGCTTACGCTGGCGGGCTATTTCCCCTACTCGAAGCTGGGGAGTGAGTTTATGCCCCCGATGGACGAGGGCGACCTGATGTATATGCCCACAACGTTCCCGGGTATTTCAATCGGTAAGGCCCGGGAGTTGCTGCAGCAAACAGACAAGCTGATCAGCACCGTTCCTGAAGTGAAAACGGTATTTGGTAAAGTCGGACGTGCCGACACGGCCACCGACCCCGCGCCGCTGACCATGATTGAAACCTTTATACAGCTTAAGCCCAAAAGTCAGTGGCGGGACGGCATGACACTGGACAAACTCAAGGCAGAGCTGGATGCCCGGGTATCATTTCCGGGGCTGACTAACGCCTGGGTGATGCCAATTAAAACCCGTATCGATATGCTGGCAACCGGCATCAAAACGCCGGTTGGCATTAAGATCGCCGGGCCCGACCTGACCGTGATTGAAGATTTGGGCACCAAGATTGAGCGCATTATTGAGGATCTGCCGGGTACGGCATCGGTGTACGCCGAGCGCGTGGCGGGGGGCCGCTACCTGGATATTGACATCGACCGTCAGCGTGCTGCGCGTTATGGCCTGGCAATAGACGATATTCACAGCGTGATTACTTCAGCGGTGGGCGGCATGATCGCCACCCAGACCATCGAGGGCCTTGAGCGCTACAGTGTCAACGTACGCTACCCGCAAGCGTACCGCAACTCGCCGGAAGCGCTGCGCGCATTACCTGTGATTACCGACGGCGGGGAGCATATTACGCTGGGTGATGTCGCCACTATCGGGGTTACCGGTGGGCCGGCGGGCATTAAAAGTGAAAATGCCCGGCTCAACGGCTGGGTACTGGTGGATATCAACGATAGCGATATTGGCAGCTACGTAGCCAACGCCCGCGAGGCCGTGAGTAACCAGCTGGACCTGCCGCCGGGGTATTCAGTGACCTGGGCGGGGCAGTACGAGTACATGCAGCGTGCCACTGAACGCCTGATGCTGGTGGTACCGCTGACACTGGCCATTATTATTGTGCTGCTCTACCTCAACTTTCGACGCTTATCCGATGTGTTGTTTATTCTCGGCACATTGCCATTTGCGATTACCGGGGGACTCTGGCTGCTTTACTCGATGAATATGAATTTGTCGGTCGCAGTCGGTGTTGGCTTTATCGCACTGGCTGGTGTCGCGGTAGAGATCGGTGTCATCATGCTGGTGTACTTGCAACATGCGGTGCGTGATGCCACCCAGCTAGCTGGCGGGAAACCGGATAAATCCACATTACGAGACGTGGTCGTGGAAGGCGCGGCACGTCGTGTGCGGCCGATCCTGATGACCGCCATATCAATTATCGCGGGTCTGCTGCCAGTGTTGTACGGCACCGGCACAGGCGCTGAAGTCATGAGTCGGATTGCTGCCCCCATGGTCGGCGGCATGGTCAGCGCCATGCTGCTTACCCTGATCGTGCTGCCAGTG
>CAZDUT010000043.1:0-17744 GCA_964508695.1 uncultured Alteromonas sp. | reverse complement strand
CGCGAGCCCACGCCAGAGGAACTGTCAGAACGCATGCTGATGCCGGAAGATAAAATCCGCAAGGTGCTCAAAATTGCCAAAGAGCCGATCTCCATGGAAACCCCGATTGGCGATGATGAAGATTCGCATCTGGGTGACTTTATTGAAGATAACACCATTATTCAGCCGCTTGACTCGGCGACCGGTGGCAGTCTTAAAAATGCCACGCAGGAAGTACTGGCCGGCCTGACTGCCCGTGAGGCAAAAGTGCTGCGTATGCGTTTCGGTATCGACATGAATACCGACCACACGCTGGAAGAGGTAGGTAAACAATTTGACGTGACCCGTGAGCGTATTCGTCAAATTGAGGCGAAGGCCCTGCGTAAACTGCGTCACCCAAGTCGCTCGGAGCAACTGCGCAGCTTCCTCGACGAATAGTGGTTCAGGACAACTAAAAAAGCCGGCATGCGCCGGCTTTTTTGTGCCTGTCAGACTGGCCGTAAACAGCCTTTCTAGACCCTGAACTGCTTGGCAACCGCCTCAAGGTTTTGGGCCAGGTCAGCCAGCTCATTACACATACTGCCCAACTGTCCGGAGCGCGCCGACGTCTCATCCGTGCGCTGGTTTATTTCATCCACGTGACGAACGATGTCAGAGGCAACATTACGCTGCTCTTCGGTATTGCGGGCGATTTGCTCGTTCATACTGTTTATCCGCCCGATGGTACTGGTAATGGTTTCAAGGCTTTCACCTGCGCGGTTTGCCGTATCGACACTGGTGCTGGCCTGCTCGGTTCCCCTGGCCATCACATCCACCGCAGACTTTGCCGCCCCCTGCAATTGCTCTATGGTTGCCTGGATTTCCTCGGTTGACTGCTGCGTACGCGATGCCAGCGTTCTGACCTCGTCGGCGACCACAGCAAAGCCCCTGCCCTGCTCGCCAGCCCGGGCTGCTTCAATAGCTGCGTTAAGCGCCAGCAGATTGGTTTGCTCGGCAATCCCTTTAATCACATCCAGCACTGAGCCTACCTTGTTCGAATCCTCTTCCAGCCGGGCAATCACATCAGCGGTTTCACGCACATTGTCGGCAAGTTGCTGAATGCTGGACACGGTTTGCTCAACGATTAACTTGCCCTCTGTCGCGGCGTCAGTCGCCTCTGCCGCGTCACTGGCTGCCTGTGCTGCACTGTGTGCCACATCGTCAACCGAGCCGCTCATGGTATCCACCGCATGCTTCGCATTCTCTGCAGAGCCTTGCTGGACGTCGATTGTACGCTGGGTTTGTTCGGTTAAGCCGCGTAAGTCCTGGGCCAGGTTGGAAAGCGGCAAGCTGGCTTCAACAACATCTTTGACCACTCCCTGCAGCTTTTCCATAAACTGATTAAACCAGTACACCAAATCACCGATTTCATCCTTACTATCGGTAGAGATACGTACTGTCAGATCGCCGTTTTCCTGTGCGATATCTTTTAACGAACGCACCACCTCTACAATACTTTTCTTGATGCCCCGCACAATCGGAATGGCCGTCGCAAATAGTAACAGCGTCATCACGACGGTCATGATCACACCGGTACTGATCAGTGAGGTATTGGCTTGCTCCGTGGCATTAAACGCTTGCTTAAACTCAGCCTCCTGCTTATCACGAAACACACTCATTGCACTGATCGCCTCGTCATAGGACGCATTCATTTGCTCAGAGAGTTGCCCCACCCGACTAAAGTCAGCCGTGCCGTCAATCATCGAACGGGAGACCCCTTGTGCCACATCATAGTAGTCCGTGAAGCCATCGCGAATCGTATTAATTTCGTCACTGAAGTTGCCACTGATAGCGACGATATTATCCAGTCCCGCGTTAACATCCTGTGCCAGTGATTCGGCTTGTTCCAGGGTATCCATGTCACCGGTTGTCACCGCACTTGACAGGGTGTCACGCACTTCGCGCATTTCCACCAGGGTGGATGCAGAAAGCTGAAGCGCAGGAAACTGAACATTCTGAGCCCGATCCAGTGACTCCCCGTTATTCAGTGCGGTGTAAACGGTGATCAACAAATAAACCACAAAGCTCATTACCGCAATCACCGGGATTAAAAAGATCTTTGTTGCGATGGGCATTCTCTTCAGAAAGTTCATTCGCAGCTGCTCCTGTGTGAATTTCTACGTCGTACAGATCTGCCTGGCGACTCATACATTAGTTAGTAATACTATCTACCAAAGTGCCGGAAACTTTAGAACAAAACGGCACCCTAAGGTGCCGTTTTATATTAAAAGGTGTAGTTGAGGCCGACTCTAAGCAATGTGGCATCGTTGCTATCATTGAGATCATCGCTGAACCAGGTTACACCGGCTTTGGCAGCCAGCCCCGGCTGCACATCATAGCGAAGCCCAAGCGTCACAGCCGAGGTCTCGACCTGCTGAGAGGCCACTATACCCTGTGCATTCTGGAATAATTGCGCCCATGTGGCATCAAGCGTTGCGTCGCCGGTTGCAATTACCGCCGGTAATCCCGAAAGGTAACCACGCTGATCGCTGTTATCACCTTCTTCGGTTTCGTAGGTAATGTGCGGCGTGAACTTACCAAAACGCATACCCGCGGTTACATACCAGGCGTCGTTTACCGCAATAACGGCTTCTTCGACTTCCACACGGGTAAACTCGGCGCCAACGAACCAGTCATATTTATCGACATCCACCGCCACTTCCAGGAAGCTACCGGAGTCATCATCCACATTCAGGTTATTGGCGACCGACGCGGCGGGCGCCACAACAGGCGCGAACTGGTTCAGACCACCGATCAGCCTGTCAAAGCCTTCGTTTTCGGCTGTTACCTTGCCAACGCCATACAATGCACGCGCACTAAACCAGTCGCGGGTTACATCGACCGACAAGCTCATAATGTTGTCGACGATAAGTGAAGCAGGTTGACCGGCAATCAGTGTGTCGGCTTCGAGGTTTCCGGCGGTGAACTGAAGGTTGTACTCCCAGTCGCCGGCGTAGTTCTGGTGATCAATGCGAATACCGTCAATGTTGTTGTAGTCAACGCCATACACTGATTGTGGTGGTGTTATCCAGTGATAAGCATAACCCACATCCAGTGACGATGAATATTTAAATAATGGCAGGCGCAATCGTCCTGCACTGACGCTGGTGTTGGGGGTCACCGAGTAGGTCATGTACGCCCACTCGAAATCGGCATCGTAGTCTTCACTGCCACGGCCGACCAGCTGCGCCGTCGCAGACAGTTTATCACTGATTTCACCGCGGACCTGCAGACCAAAGACTGACGCCGGTTTGAAGTTAAAATCGTTATCATAACCGTAGACCGCTTCTTCGCTATCCAACGTCATACCGCCAATAAAATTGGCAAAGCCATGAATTTGTGTGTCAGCAACGGCTGGCATGGCGGCGCCAGCCACCAAAAAGGCAATAAGAGAGTGTTTCATAAAAAAATCCTGTGCTGGCGTTATTTGAACGTGGCGACAACGCGCACGCTGTCGTTTACGGCAGATGCGTCGACATAGCCAATCGCATTGGGATCGCTGGCCACTGCAGAAATCAGGGCCTGACTATCGCTAAATGCCTTCGGCGGCTGGCCTTTGCCGGTGAACACCAGCTTTGACCAAAATGCTGTCAGCTGAGATGCACTTTTGCCAAGTACCTGCTGATTAAATACGTCGGTTTCCGGCATGTCTTCAGACAGTGCCATTGCCTCAACGCGATTGCCATTTGGGAACGCTTTCATTTTATTAAGAAACAACCGGCTGATTGTGGCGCTATCCAAATCATCGGTATTGCTGGGGTGAACAACTACAGCCACGTCAGCAAACGAAACGCTGCTAAACAGACTGACGGCAAGTAGCCACTTTTTCATGGTTTAAACCTCTTTCCATAAGTTGCCTGCACGAACCAGCTGCCCAGCAGGGCTAACTGTAGTTTGTACACGCACTTTTTAAAATCGGACGGAGTTTACCGGTTAAATGACAAGATACAATTAGACTTATTAGCTAAGTATCAACTTTCCTATAACGAATTTGATTAACAGCAGGCAACGAGCAGCATCGTCGCCCTCTCTCGGAAAGACGAACTCTGCCTACAGGACACGCCACATAAGGGCCTAATCATCGCCTTTGCGATAAGGCAACTGCTCGTCGAGCGCTTCCAGACGGCGCGTTCGGCGAAGTGGCGAATTGGTATGCCGTGCCATCCATGAGTATGCCGTAGGCACGACATACAGCGTCATAAATGCTGATACCAGTACCCCTGAAAAGATCACCATACCAATCGCCATGCGGCTTTCAGCCCCCGGACCACTGGCCAGCACCAGGGGCAGGGCGCTGAAGATAGTCGTAAAACCGGTCATTACAATAGGTCGCAGACGCTGTGTCGCGGCCCTTTTCAGCGCCTCCTCAAAGTCCATGCCGGCATCGCGTAACTGATTGGCAAACTCGACGATCAGGATGCCGTTTTTCGCAGCCAATCCAATCAGCATCACCAGGCCAATCTGGCTGTAAATATTGACCGACATGTCCGACAGGTACAGCCCTATAAACGCGCCCACCAGCGCCAGCGGCACCGACAGCATGATCACCAGCGGGTGTACCCAGCTTTCAAACTGAGCCGCCAGAATAAGGTAAGTGACCGCCAGCGCCAGGATGAATACATAAATAAACGAACTTCCGGCTTCCTGATAAAGCTGCGACTCGCCTTTGTAGTCAATCGATACGGCATCCGGCAATTCTGTAGCAACGATACCTTCAAGATAGGCCAGGGCCTCACCAACTGTGTACCCCTGCGCCAGGTTGGCAGAAATGGTTACAGCGCGCATGCGGTTGTAGCGGTTAAGTTGCGCAGACGTGGCTTGCTCTGTCAGCGACACCAGGTTGTCCAAAGGGATCAGCTCACCGCTTCGGGCGGATCGTACATACAAATTATCAATGCTGCTGGGACTGCGATAATCCGCCTCGGTGCCTTCCATAATGACGTCGTACTCTTCGCCCCGATCCAGGTAGGTTGATACCCGCCGCTGTCCAAGCATGACCTCCAGCGTGCGGCCAATATCGGTTATTGACACGCCTAAGTCGGCGGCACGGTTGCGGTTAATGTTCACTTCAAGTTGTGGTGAGGTTTCCTTGTAGTCGGAATCCAGGCGCACCAGATTAGGGTTCTCTGCCGCCTTTTCCATCACCGTGTCGCGCCAGGCCACGAGGTTTTCGTAGGTATCCCCCTGAAGCACAAACTGAACCGGACGACCAAACCCGCCGGCAATACCGCTTCGCATGATCGCAAACGCCCGTACATCCGGAACAGTATTGAGCTTTTCGCTGATCTCTTCCATTAACTCAAAGGTGCTGTACTCGCGCTCTTCCCACGGCGCAGCACCGACGATCGCGATCCCCGCGTTACCGCCAAACCCGGGCGTTCTGACCAACAGCCGGCTAATCGTGCCATCCTCCCGGTAGGGCATCAGAATCGCTTCAATTTTACGTAAATTCTCGGCGTTGCTTTCAAAGCTCGCCCCTTCCTGTGCTTGCATCAGAATAAAGAAGTTACCGCGGTCTTCCCTTGGCACAAATTCATCCGGCACCCGGTTAGAAAGCTGAATAATCGCGACCACAGCAACCAGCAGCAGTAACACCATGATGACAGGCTGATGCAGGGTTTTCCCAAGGCTGTTGAAATACCCCTTCTCCAATGACGAAAACTTGCTGTCCATCCAATTGCCAAAGCCTGATGTACGTTCACGTTTCTTCAGCAGCAACGATGCCATCATTGGCGAAAGTGTCAGCGCGGTAAAACTGGAAAAGGCAACCGCAGCGGCAATGGCCAGGGCAAACTCTGTAAACAGCCGGCCAATGTTACCTTCCAGAAACACCAGTGGCACAAACACCGAAATCAGTACCAGCGTTGTCGCGATAACGGCAAAACCGACTTCTTTGGCACCGCGGTAAGCTGCCAGAATGGGTGGCTCCCCCAGTTCAATGCGCCGGTAAATATTTTCCAGCACCACAATCGCATCGTCCACCACCAGGCCTATCGCCAGCACCATCGCCAGTAACGTCAGCAAGTTGATAGAAAAGCCAAGCACATACATCACAATAAACGCACCGATGAGTGATACCGGAACAGTCACTGCGGGAATTAATGTGGCGCGGATATTTCCTAAGAATAAATAGATAACAATGACCACCATCAGCATCGCAATCCCCAGGGTGTTGTATACCTCGGAGATGGACTCTTCAATAAATACCGACGAGTCATAGCTGGGCACGATAAAAATGTTATCCGGTAGCGTGGCGCTGATTTGCTTTATGCGTTCGCGGGCTGCCCGGGCGACGTCCAGCGTATTGGCCTTCGATTGCTTCACCACGCCAAGACCAATCATATTGACACCGTCACCACGAAACTCGGTCTCATCATCTACCGCGGCTAACTCGACACTGGCGATTTCCCCCAGACGCACCAGGTAGCCATCCTCCCCCATGGCCACCGCAAGACTGGCGAAATCGTCCGGTGTGAGAAAACTGCGCGCCACGCGTACCTCAAAGTTCCTGTCAGTAGACTCAACCTCGCCGGCGGGCAGCTCAACATTTTCCGAGCGGATCACTGACTCGACATCGGCTACCGTTATGCCCCGCGCGGCCATCGCATTACGGTCAAGAAATACCTTCATCGCATAGGTACGTCCGCCGCCCACCCGTACACGTGCCACACCATCGACAATGGATAAGCGATCCACCAGGTAGCGCTCGGCGTAATCGGTGAGCTCCATCGTATTGAGGTTAGTACTTCTCAGGTTGTACCACACCACCACACTTTCATCGGAGTTTGCTTTGGCCACTTCGGGCGGATCAGCCTGATCGGGCAGGTTGTTCAGTGCTCTGCTGACCCTTTCGCGCACGTCATTCGCCGCCGCGTCGATATCACGGCTTAACTTGAACTCGATGGTAATATCTGAACGTCCGTTACGACTGGTTGAGGTGATGTTTTTTATTCCCTCAATACCCGATATCCGGTCCTCCAGCAGTTGTGTGATCCGGGTCTCGATTATATTCGCCGAAGCGCCCGGGTAGTTGGTATTGATGGAGACAATCGGCGGGTCGATATCGGGGTACTCTCGCAATGAAAGCATGGAAAAGGCCACGATGCCGAAGATAATAACCAGCAGATTGACGACCGTCGCAAACACAGGTCGCTTTACGGAGACATCAGATAGCAACATGCTTACTTGCCCTCATCGCCGTTGAGTACCTTAACCTCCGATCCATCGCGCACGCGCAGCGTTCCCTCTGTCACCACTTCATCACCCACGCTCAAACCGTTGGTAATTTGCACGAGTCCGGGCTTTCGTACGCCGATATTAACTTCTGTTTGCGTCACCTGACTGCCCTCAAGCACGAAAACAAATTGCTTATCCTGTACCGGCACCAGGGCTTTTTCAGGTATCACCAGCGTATTGAGTACCTGTTTTTCCACAACCACTGTGAGCAACATACCGGGACGAAGCAAACTGTCAGGATTGTCTATTTTTGCCCGCACCAATACCGAACGGGTAACCGGATCAACGCGTGAGCCAATGGTGCTGATAATGCCTTCAAAAGTTCGCTGCGGATAGGCAGCCGATGTTGCTGCAATGCGTTGTCCCGGCTGCAGGCTGGCAAGGTGCCGTTCGGCGACACTGAAGTCGATATTCACAACACTGATGTCATCCAGTGTAGAGATAATATCAGCGGGCCTGACCAGAGAACCTTTACTCACATTTCGTAAGCCCAGCAGACCGGCAAAAGGTGCGGTTATTTGTAAATCATTAAGCTGTGCACGCGCCACATCCAGCTGCGCGCTAAGCGCCTGAACCCGGGCCTGCTGCGCGTCCAGCAATTGCTCTGACGCCGCGCTGGATTCGCGCAAATTCTGAATACGATCCCGCTGACGCTGGGCCTCAGCAATATTTGCCTCCAGTTCTGCAATACGGGCCAGCTCCTCGTCATTGTTAAGCTGTACCAATAACGCGCCGGCCTCCACCGTGTCGCCGTCTTCAAAATGAACGCTCTGTACCGTTTCGGTGACCTGCGCCGTGATGGTGACTGACTCATTAGCGTTGGCGGTACCAAGCGCCTCAATAGTTACCGGGAAAGCTTGCTGACGGGCCTTTGCCACCTTAACGGGTGTCGCCTGATTTTGTTGCTGACCGTCGCTCTGTGAATCAGGGATATTGATATATACCAAAACGCCTGCGAGCGCGATGACCGCGAACACCAGTGGAGAAAGTCTTACAGCGAGAGACATGCACCTATTCCTTGTATACTAGCTTATAGCGCCGTGCATATTGCACAGGCACCTGCCTTTAATCTGATGGTGATAGTGTACGTGATCTCATGAAAAAAACGGTTTTCTTATCATTGATTTTAGCGGTTTTACCGCTTTTTGGCTGCGTCACCGAGCAACCGGCGGCGCCGGTCTGTCGAACCATGGCACCAGAACAGCCCGGCAGCGCCGCCGCCTGTATTGTCAGGACCGGGCAGCGAATGCTGTTAATCCAGCACCGGTTAACCGGCAAACTTGACGTGCCCGGTGGTGGCCGGCAGGAAGGTGAGTCCCTGCCCTGTGCGGCGCATCGTGAAACCTGGGAGGAGACGGGCCTGAATGTAGAGGTCGGCCCTCAGGCTGGCCGAACGTCAAATGGCATGGTGCTTTATATCTGTTGGCAAGAGGCCGGTCTGCATCAGCTCCCCGACACCTTCGACGCGCCGCAATGGGCAGCCACCGAGGTCAGTGGACTGGTTCTCACCGATCCGTTTTTGCTCAGTAGCGGCGATCTGCGTTATGCCGACGATCTTATATTGCTGCGTGACGCCTTCGTTTTTGCTGGCAATAACGAAACAGATAACCAAGAGTCGGGCCGGTGATTGTTACAGGCCCTAGCCAGAGGCGGGTAAAGTACGCAATAATCCTGACATTAAACGGCTGACCTGCCCCCGCAACCGAAGAGGAGTTCAACGTGTTTGAGTTGCCCCCATTATCCGTAAAAAACAAGGTTTCAGAACAAGAGTGGCGTATTCGTGTTGATCTGGCTGCCTGTTACCGCCTGGTTGCCGATATGGGCTGGGGCGATCTTATTTACACGCACATTTCAGCCAAGGTTCCCGATACCGGGTATTACCTGGTCAACGCGTTTGGCCTTGCGTTTGAGGAGGTAACGGCCTCTAACCTGGTCAAGGTAGACTTGTCCGGTAATATTATTGACGACACGCCTTACTCCATTAATCCGGCAGGTTTCACCATTCATAGTGCTATTCATGAGGCCCGCAGTGATGCCCATTGCATACTGCACCTGCACACCAAAGCAACAATTGCTGTCGCTTCCTGCGAGGGCGGGCTTCAACCGTGGAGTCAGTACTCACTCTTTTCATTACCCTCACTGAGTTATCACGGTTATGAGGGACTGGCAGTGGAAGATGATGAGCGGACACGGCTGCAATCCGATTTAGGCGATACCAACCATATGTTGCTGCACAACCATGGTGGCCTGACCCTTGGCCCGACGGTGGGCGACGCCTTTATGCGCTTTTATGATCTGCAGCGTGCCTGTGAAATACAGCTGGAACTGATGCAGGTAAACGCGCCGGTCATTGAAATACCCGAAGCCATCGTTAATAACATCTATGAACAGGCCAGCAAGGTCCACAGCGGCGAAACCGGTGGTCAGAAAGCGTGGCCAGCCATGCTGCGTAAAGCATACCGCCTGGATCCAGGATTTTGTGAGTAACCACTTACCAACCTTCACAGGACAAGCTCAATGCAAATAACCAAAGTTGAAATTTTTGATATCGAATGCCCTGACCGCCCGGTTTGGAATCCGGTATTCGTACGCATTTATACGGATGAAGGTATACATGGCACCGGTGAGGCCGGGCTGGCCTATGATCTCGGCCACAGTGCAGCCGCGCACATGATTAAGGAAATCGCTGAAGCCATGCTGATTGGCTTTGACCCGTTTAACACCGAAGCGTTGTGGGCCAAAATGCTCCGCGAGAGCTTTTGGGGACTAGGCGGTGGGCCAGTTATCTACGCGGCAATGAGCGCCATTGATACCGCCTTATGGGACATTCGCGGTAAAGCGCTCAAGCAACCGGTATACGCATTACTGGGCGGCAAAACCAACGGCAAACTGCGCTGCTATGCCAGCCAGCTGCAGTTTGACTGGGATAAGGAAATAACCAAGCTCAACGATCCCTCAGATTACGCCCGCGCGACCGAAAAGGCGATGAAGGATGGCTATGACGCAGTAAAAGTCGACCCGATTGTGTATGACAAAGACGGGGTAACCCATTATGACCGCACCAAACTGTTTACCCGCCAGGAGATGAAGCTATTCCGCGCGCGGTTAAAAGCTATGCGTGATGTGATGGGCGACGATGGCGATATTATCTTTGAGTGTCACAGTCTGCTGGGCGCTACCACCGCCGTGCAACTGGGCGATATGGTTGAAGAGATGGACTGTCTTTACTTCGAAGAGCCGGTGAATTACCTCAATGCGCGCCTGCATGATAAAGTCGCCCGTAAAGTAAATGTTCCGATTGCCGGTGGCGAGCGTCTGTACAATCGCTGGGATATTCGGCCTTACCTGGAAGAACAGTCAATTGACGTACTGCAACCCGACGTAGGCCTGTGCGGCGGTTTTACTGAAACCAAGAAAGTCTGCGATTATGCCGATATTTACGATGTCCGTATTCAGGCCCATGTGTGCGGCGGCCCTGTTGCAACCGCTGCCAGTCTGCACCTTGAAACTGCTATTCCTAACTTCCTCATCCATGAGCATCACACCTACGCAACAAAAGCCTGGAATCGTGAGCTCTGCGTACAGGATCCGCAGCCAGTCGACGGCTTTATCGAAGCTCCTGATACCCCGGGCATTGGCATTGAGCTTAACGATGATATCGTTTACCGCTCCCCGCATATGACGGTAACCGCCCTCAAGCATGGGTAGCAGATAATCCGGTCTCAGCAGGCAGCCTGTACCAGTGCCTGGCATTGTCCAGCATAAGCGGGCGATGCCAGTGTGCCGGTAGGTGCCTGGCATACCCCTGCCATAGCGCCGCATAGGGGTGAGTCCAACGGCACAGCGGATAATTGGAGGCCAGCATAACCGCCGTGGGTGCGAAGGTTTCCAGAACGTCGGTGGTTACCTGCACCATGTGCGACCAATGCCAGTTGCGCCGGGTCATCTCCCAGCCTGACAACTTTATGGCAACATTCTCACAGTCTGCCAGAGCACGCAGCGCCCGCAGCCACAGGCGATAACCCTGCGCGTCTGCCGGCGGAAAACCGGCGTGATTGATAATAATACGCAGTTGCGGATTGCGTTCGGCAAGCGCTGCCAGGCTTGGCGCTGCGCCCTGGTCGCTTAAATTTAACTGGGCATCAAAGGACAACCCGGCAGTGGCGAGTTGTGCAAACCGGTGTCTGACAACTGGATGTGTCAGCACCTCGCCGGCATGCTCGTCCAGAATGTGCCTGACGCCCGTGACCGCAGGCAGCGCGCAAAGTGCATCAAGCTGCATGGAAAAGTCCGAACCGGTAAGATCAATGCCAGCAACCGCTTTAAAGGGTTGCCGGCATATCCGGTTCAGCCAGTGTATTTCCCGCCACGGCCTGGTATTGTCAAACCCCGCTTCGATATGAACAAAGCCTGCCACCCTGACGGGGCCGTGACACGGCAGCAAGTGCGGCAAGGCTGGCTTGCGCAGCTCATGCTTATCCTTCCAGTACGGCGGATTTTGACGGGCCAGCCACGCGTATTTGCCCTGCCGGAGGTTAAAAAAGTGAAGATGAGGATCAACAATATCCACAATTACTGCGCCGTATAACCGCCATCCACCGCATGCAGGCTTCCGGTGATAAATGCGGCCTTGTCACTGGCCAAAAAGAACACCAACTCAGCGACATCCCGAGGCTGCCCAAGCCGCCCCAACGGTTGTGCGGCGGCTTCCTCAGCAACGATGGCTGCTTTATCGGCCCCGGACTTTTCAACGTAGTTATCAATCGCGTTATGAAACAACGGCGTTTCAATGGTACCGGGACACACCGCATTCACCCGAATATTGTCGGCGGCGTAATCCAGCGCGGTGGTTCGCGCAATTGAAGCCAGCGCCGCTTTGCTCATACCATAGGCGAAGGAGCGCTGTTTACCCACAAACGACTGATCGGAACCCATCACGACGATGGCGCCGGATTGCTGCTCACGCATGAGCGGCAACACCGCACGAATGGCACTGTACGCACCTTTTACATTGACATTAAACACCCTGTCGAGCAGCGCTTCGTCGGTGTCTTCCAGTGTGGCACTGACATGAAAACCTGCATTGCAAACCAGCGCATTAATCTGCCCCGCTTCTTCCCCGGCCTCCCTGACGCATCGCGCCACGGCTTTGACGTCGCTGACATCACAGGTAAGCCAGGTCGCATTGTCTACCGGCGTAGAGAAATCCTCCAAATCAAGGTTGAAGACCTGATAGCCGTTTTCTGCAAATAGCTGACATACGGCCAACCCAATACCCTTGCTGCCGCCGGTGACAATACAGCACGGGGGAGATGAATGCGTCATGATATGCTCCAAATCAGTCCTGATGCGCCAAGCATGCCAGCAATTATAGCCGGATGCGAGCGACAAGCCTGGGGCTGGCTTAAAAATAAATTAAGTTTTACCAGGCACATTACATTCGTCGTCATTTTCAGCGTATACTGTAAAAATTAAACACTTGTTTGAAAAGAGGAGCATGTCATGCCTCAGTACCAGGCCCCCTTAGCCGATTTTCAGTTTCTGATGAAAGACTGGCTGGCGTTAGACGACCATTACCAACAACTGGGAATGGGCGAATTTGATATGGATCTTGCCAGTGAAGTGCTGGCGCAGGGCGCGAAGTTTGCCACCGATGTTGTCGCTCCGCTAAACCGTGAAGGCGATGAACAGGGCTGTCGACTGGACAACGGCGAAGTGACAACCCCGGACGGTTTTGCAAAGGCTTACCAGGAGTACGTCGAGAATGGCTGGAACGCCATGCTGGGCAGCGCCGAGTATGACGGGCAAGATTTGCCGTACACCATGGCAGTGCCGGTTCACGAAATGCTTAATTCGGCAAATTTAAGCTGGCGCCTGACGACCATGCTTACCGAGAGCGCCGTCCTGGCAGTCACTAAGCATGCCACCGACGAGCTGAAAGACATTTATCTGGCTAAGCTCATCAGCGGCGAATGGACAGGCACCATGAACCTGACGGAGCCGCATGCCGGTACGGATTTGTCACTTCTGAATACAAAGGCCGAGCCAACCGGCGACGGCAGTTACCGTATCACGGGCAATAAGATATTTATCACGGGTGGCGACCAGGACTGGAGTAGCAATGTAATCCATATGGTGCTCGCACGGCTGCCCGATGCACCTAAGGGTGTCAAAGGCATCAGTCTGTTTTTGGTCCCCAAATACCTGCCTGACGCCAATGGCGATGCCGGCGAGCGCAACGCCGTGACGGTAGGCAGCATAGAGCAGAAGATGGGCATTAAAGCCAGCCCCACCTGTGTAATGAACTATGATGGCGCAACCGGCTATCTGGTGGGTGGTGAACACCAGGGACTAGCCTGTATGTTTACCATGATGAATGACGCCCGCTTTCAGGTTGGGCTGCAAGGTCTGGGTGCATCTGAAGCGTCCTTCCAGGGGGCTCTTGAATATGCGCGCGAGCGGCAGCAGTCGCGTGCGCCTCAGGGCGTTCAGCAGCCGGACGATAAAGCTGACGCGATTGTGTTTCAGCCAGATGTCGCGCGTATGCTGCTGATCCAGAAAACGCTCACCGAAGGCTGTCGGGCGCTGTCGCTGATGTACGCCAAGTATATGGATATTGAAAAGCACGGTAGCGACCAGACAAAAGGCCAGGCCGAAAGTGTACTGCAATTCCTGACCCCCATTTGTAAGGCGTTTATGACCGACATGGCGCTGGAAACTACCAGCCTGGGCGTGCAGGTATTCGGTGGTCATGGTTATATACGTGAGTGGGGTATGGAGCAACTGATGCGTGATACCCGCATCGCGCAGTTATACGAGGGGACAAACGGCATTCAGGCACTGGATCTGATTGGCCGCAAGCTCACCCGTGACGGCGGGCACATGCTTAATGCAACCTATGAAGCGTTTGGCGAACTGGTTAATAAGATAGAGAATGACACCCTTGCCGGCAAAGCCCGCGCGCTGCTGGAAGATTGGTTTAAGGAGTCTGAATCCTGTCTGTCAATGAGTGCGCCGGATGCGGCCGCAGGTGCCTGTGATTATCTTGCTTACAGTGCCTACTCACTGATCGGAGTACTTTGGTATAGCATGGCCGACAGCGCATCACGCAGTGACAATGCCACCATCGCTTCTTCAAAGCAGAAAAGCTGTGCGTTTTATGAAACGCGGGTATTGCCTCGACGTGAAGCCCATAAAGTGGCGTTCCAGACTGGCAGTGACAGTATTCTGGCTGTCAGCGGCAGCGAGTTTGACTACCTGTAACGCGTCACGCTCCAAACGTTAAAAAAAAACACCCCAAATCAGGGGTGTTTTTTTATACCTGTTGAGACTGGGGCTAAAAACCCATCATCGCCTGAGAGGTTGATGTCCAGTTCTGAGCAAGATGACGCTGAAAATCCGCCTTGTGTACGCTGGAGCAGCTAAATAAATCATCACAGTCACGACCACGAATACGGGTGCCGGTTGTCCGTTTGAAAATATCGCCCGGCATCGCCTGGAACAGGGTAATACCGTAATCCAGCACTTCTTCCATATTCGGTCCGTTTACTGTAATCACCTCATAGCGGTCATCTTTTTCCGGCATCCGGATTTGTTCAGGCTGCTTCTGATTATCGCCGGGGAACATAGAGTCCGGTGCTCTCGATATGGCATGGACTGTTTGCGGAAAGTTATCAGCGGTCAGCACTTGCTCGTCACTTAACCTGGCAAGGGTACGAACTACATTTTTATTCTGGTTTTGTACGGATTCACTGAGCCACTTGTCAGCACGCTCATAATCCGTCATGCCGTACTTATCGTTAGACAGCACCTCGCCCATAAAGTAAATCGCGCCGGGATGGTCACGCTTCGCCGCCTCAATAAGGTCATCAATGCCTTCTTGACGCTCTTCGATATCATCACTGGTGATTTGCAAGAGGCCCATTTTAAACCGGCCAAGTACTGAGCCCCAAACGGCGGCTTTAGTATAATATCTTAGCGCCTGGTCCTTATCGATTTCTGTGCCATAACCGTTTAAATACATATCGCCAAGCATCGCAGCCGCGTCAATATGATCTCTTGCGTATTTCTTATATTCTTTAAAGTACGCGACACACGCTTCAGAGTCGCACTTTCCCATTTTGACGTTAGCAGCGAATGCTGCAGACGATGCGAAAAACAACGTAAGAATAAGCAGATGCTTTTTCATATCACTCTCCCTGTTAATAAATGTTTTAGAGGACGATTGGTTCCTGTTTAAATGCAGTACAGATGCAGCCACGTGCCAGGGTAGCCGGCACGTGGCGGTCAATTAGAAACGAGAATTAAAAAGTTCCACTTCAAAAGGCGTATGAAATTGATACGCAACGTAACGCTGCCAGTTTGCCACCGGGATGGTGGAGCAGCTGAAGACGTCCTCGCAGTCGCGGCCGCGAATGCGTGTACCGGTGGTTTTCTTATGAATATCACCGGGCGCAGCTTTAAAAAGCTCCAGACCATAATCAAGCACTTCGTCAAGGTTCGGTCCGTTTACCGTGATAACCTCATAGCGCTCGTCAGGTGGGGGTAACCGATAAGTTTCCATGGTTTTGGCGCTTTGTCCCGGAATCATCGAGTCGGGCGCACGTTCAATCGCCGCGACGGTTTCCGGCAGTTTATCTTTCGTCAGCTCGCCGTTGTCACTTAAGCGAGCCAATACGTAAAGTATATTGTGGTTCTGCTCCTGAATACTGCGGGCTATCCACTTGTCCGCCCGCTCAAGATCAACCAGACCATACTTTTCACTGGTAAGCACCTCGCCCATGAAATAAATCGCGGTAGGGTGGTCACGCTTAGCCGCATCTGACAAGTGCACCAACCCTTCTTCGCGGGTTTCCTGAACCTCACTCTGGAGCATCAACAGACCCATCTTGTAGCGTCCCAGGACCGATCCCCATCGCGCCGCTTTTTTGTAATACTCCAGTGCTTCATCTTTATCTACGTCAGTGCCATAGCCGTTTAAGTACATATCTCCCACCATTGCTGAGGCGTCGATATGTGACTTGGCATAGCGTTTGTAATCACTGAAATATTCGCGACATTGTGAGGTATCACAGGGCCCCATTTTCACAGGGGCAGCATTGGAGAAAAATGCCGCGGCAATAAGGGGCAGAGCAAGTAGTCGTTTAATCATCATTCACATCCCTGATAAAGTGTTAAATTTTAACCTGTCAATAACAACATAAGCCAAAAAACCACCAATTCCAAATTTTTACGCACATCGCATACTGGCAAGGGAAAAACGTTGCGGATTCACACATACCACGGAAACAGGGACATTGTGGGCGTGATGAGCAAATATAAGCCGAGGGGAAGCAGATAAAAAAATCTGCCAGGCCATGTTCCTTTCGGCTCAGCAGATTTAACTTACATTGTGGTTGGTGTGGAAAAGGTTAACCTTTAACAACTCGCCTTGAGTTCTCATTGACGAGACAGCTGTTCTTCCACCATTTCTTCCTGAAACCAGTCTCTGAGCATTTGTTTCTCGTAGCGGTAATTGTCCCAGCGGTTGCGATAAATACCGCTTTCCAAAAACCCCATATCTTTTATCGAAACATCAGCGCTCTTAATAACGTTTCCGCGGGCATCGGTCAGCGAATAGCTAAAGGCCATGCGCGGAATATCAATACTTTTTACGACTCTCACATCATTCGTGCCGTAGCCCAGACCGACAAAGGAGGCGGGCCATACCTGCCCGGCCAGATCCAGATCAGTCACGGTAATGGTCCAGGTCGTATCAGCGGGGAGCGTTTCACCCAGCTCTGTGAAAAAGCCTTCGAGACTATTAAATACGCTTTTTCGGAAGCTGCTGCGGGATTGGTTAGCCGGCTCAATATCACGATAAGTATCTGGCTCCTGCCAGATCACTTTTACCTCCGCTGCCTGTGCAGCGGGCAGCAATGTAGCGGCACTTAGCAAGCTGACAAAAGCCGTTGTACACACGTTCATTATCATCTCCTCACACAGTCCTGTCCCGTGTCGTAAACACTGTTTATATGTTATTCGATACGGGTGACATGGGCGGGCGGTGCACCGGGCTTCATTACATCAATGTCAGACGCGGCGCACTGCTCACTGTATAAGTTAATGCACGCAGACTGAACAAAACCTGAATGCGGTAGCGCCGTGGAGAACGTGCGCCAGCCTCATCAGGTAAACCTGGGGTTACATGGATAACAACTCGGTGTCCTGGATGCGCGAACAAAAGAAATGCAGCGTTGCGCCATGCACAAAGGGGTTTTTATCGTCATTCTTACAATAATATTTGTGAAAGTGGCGAATACTGGCCTTGTTGCGCATCACGTCATGCATGTATTCGCGCTGGAATGGCTGCATGCGATCCATATGACCAGACATGGCCTTATTCACTTTCTCCAGCTCTGCTTTTTCAGGGATGGTCGCAACTTCCTCAATCCATCCGGATACGGTAAGCTGCACATCAGATAACAAATACTGCGCAAATGTTGAACGGA
>CAZDUT010000042.1:0-18221 GCA_964508695.1 uncultured Alteromonas sp. | reverse complement strand
ATTCGATATTAATGACCGTGTGGTGTACTACGATGCATTTATTGAGGCGCCCTATCACCGTTTAATCACCGAAAACACCCGGTTCTGGAATGTCAGTGGTGTGCGTTTTCAACTCGAATCCAGCGGGATCACCGTTGAGACCGGTAGTCTGGAGACGCTGCTCGCCAATGGTATTACCTTCGGCATTCCAGACGGTGTTACTGCCGGTAAGCAAGTTAGCGAAAATGCCAACTTTACGATTTTTGAAGATGCTTCAGCAGCCGCAAACGCCCGTTATCTGATTGCGGCGCAGTACTTGCTCATGATCGAGGAAAGTGTGCGCGGACTAAAAGTGGGAGCCCCCGTAGAATACCGTGGACTGGAAATCGGAGAGGTGGAGTCGATTAATGCCATTAACGATATCAGTGGCAACGTCCTGCAAGAGGACTACCCGATTCCGGTATTAATTAGCATCTATCCAGGCAAGGTCCATCAGCAGGACAATCAGGAAGGACTTAAGATTGTAAAAGCAACCATGCAAAACTGGCTTACCAGCGACCTTCGGGCCTCGCTGCGCATGGGTAACATATTGACTGGTGGGCTGTTTGTCGATCTTCAGCATATTGATGGGGTCGACCCTCTGCCCCTTCGCCAGGTAAATGGTATTGATGTAATACCCACGGTGTCCAATGAGTTCACCCAGCTGACGCAGAAGGCCGACGCCATTTTGGATAAGATTAATGCGCTGCCGTTAGATTCGATGGTGGCTCAGGTCACTGACGCGGTCGAGCAAATGCGAGTAGCAGCTGTTTCTGTCGAGGCCGCAGGCGATGATTTCGACGAGTTACTGGCAGATATTAACGCCAGCGAACTTAACCAGAACCTGAATAAGGTGCTCGAAAGTCTCGATCAACTGGTCACCAACTATTCCGAGGGCGGCCTGAGCCAGCAGGAAATAAAGCAAACGGTGGATGCGATGCAAGATACAATGCGTAATCTGCAGCCGCTGTTGCTTCAGTTGAATCAGTCACCTAACAGCCTGATATTCCCGGAAGGCCGCAAACAGGACGTTCAGCCCAAAGCAAACCGTAAGGAAGATAACTGATGCCAATAAGTCGATTTGTCCCCCTGCTATTGGCCCTGTGCCTCGGGGCCTGCACCAGCAGCCCGGCGGCGATAAATTACTACATGCTGCATTCGCCACAAGCCAAGCAGCATAAACAGCCGGACACGGGTCCGCAGGTTGTGCTAAGCGATGTTCAGCTGCCCGATTACCTTATGCAGCGTCAGCTAGCGCTTCAGACCAGTGATACGACACTCCACTTTGCCTCACAGCACGTATGGTCCTCGCCGCAGGATGAAGACATTCGTCGCCTGCTCAGTAGTGGCCTCCGGCACGATGGCGTCGCGGTCTTTACGCCGGCGACGAACAATGTTGTGGGTGATGTAACCAAGGTCACCATAAGCATTGATGACTTTATTCCAACCTGGCAGGGTGAGCTTATTCTCAAGGGCGAATACGTAATTGAGCATCCTGACGATAGCAGCAACCTGACAACCTTTGACTATCGCACGACTTTGACTCAAGATGGCTTTGCACACAGTGTGGTAAAAATGCGCGAACTGCTGGCACGCTTAAGTCAGCAACTCAGTAACGATTTAAAACAATAGTTACCCAGGATGGGCACAGTAAAAGCACGTTGTCTTTCCCTTATCAGGCGCGGCACCCGCGACTTCCTGGATGAGGACACAAACCGCCGGATAGTGGTGGTGAATCTGTTTTCTATGGTCGGCGTTACGATTACATTGGCGTTGGGTATACGCGCGCTCGCGATTTCCAACTGGCCACTGGCGACATTCTTGCTGATAAGTACCTGCCTTTTTGCGGCGGCCCAGATCGTCCAGCAGCAGCTTGCTAACCATACAGGCCGTATCATCGGCATGACCATCCTGTTGAGCTGCCTGATGTTTCTGATGGCCTTTTTGCTGGTCACCGGTGGTGTCGAGAACACCGGGCCGCTGTGGATCTACACGGTGCCACCGGTCACGTTATTTTTCGCCGGCTTTCACCGTGGCCTGGTTATTGTCAGTTGTTTCACTTTACTCATTGCTCTGCTGTTATTTTTTCCCCATGACGCCCTGTTACTGACCGCTTATTCCAGCGAATTCAAGTCGCGCCTGTTATTGTCATTTATGACCATCACGTTTCTCTCTGCGTTTTACGAGTACAGTCGGGAAACCAGTTACGAAAAGGCAGTTAATTTACGACAGAAGTTCGAGCAGCAGGCGATGCATGATCAACTTACCCGGCTCCCTAACCGGCGAGGCGCGTACGCCCGCATCGAGCAGGAGGAGCGACGCCTTAAGCGTCATGGGAGACCCTTCAGTCTGGTGCTGGCAGACATCGATCATTTTAAAGCGATTAATGATCAACTGGGCCACAGCGCAGGCGATGTGGTGTTGCAACGGGTGGCGTCACTGTTCACAGAACGCTTACGGGCGCAGGATATTGTCTCACGCTGGGGGGGCGAAGAATTTTTATTTATTTTACCCGAAACCCCCGAAAACAACGCCCTGCTGGTTGCAGAACAATTGCGCAGCGAGCTTGACGCAAGACCAATCATTATCGATGGAAATAAGCTGCATATTACGGCTAGCTTTGGCGTATGCGAATACAGTCAGGATGCGCCGCTTGATCGCGCATTATCACTGGCCGACAGCGCCCTCTATCGCGCCAAAAGGGATGGCCGTAACCGGGTCGTTTCAGCCTCTGTTTTAAATGAATAACCGTTTCGACGGTTATATCTTACAGTTCGTTACAATTAGAACAGGCCTTGCTTTCCCAATCCCTGTATTATAACCCTGTCATCAACCAACCAATCTGTTATTGCTATGAAATGGATTAAAATTGCACTCCCGGTCGGCATCCTGATTGTCGGCTATATCGCCATGAAGGGTGTAGAAGCAACAGCAACCGACACTGCGATTTCCGAAGAAGTCGACACCCGTCCCACGGTGACCATTGATCACCTGACAACCGAAGATTATACCGTATCTATCTCCTCTTACGGCGAAGTGACGCCGCTGGAAAGCACAAACCTGGCTGCGCAGGTTGCCGGCGAAGTGGTGTCGTGGAATCCAAACTTCATTGCCGGTGGTCTGGTTGAACGTGGAGAGGTATTGTTTAGCATTGAGAAAGACAGTTATGAAGCGGCGCTGTTGCAGGCTGAAGCATCACTGGCAAGCGCCCAGGCGCAATTAATCCAGGAACAGGCCCAGGCTGATGTTGCTGACCGCGAAGCCAAAACTCTGCCAGACGCGCGCGTCACCGACCTCTACCTACGCAAACCACAGGTGTTGTCTGCACAGGCGGCGGTAAAATCTGCTGAAGCGCAGCTACGAATTGCTAAGCGTGATCTCGCTAACTGTGACGTCAAGGCCCCTTACGATGCATTAATCGTGTCACGCAGTATCGGTAAAGGTGAATTTGTTTCGACCGGCACTGTAGCGGCAATGCTCAACAATATTGAGATGGCAGAGATCACCTTCCCTGTCGCAGGTTTCGATCGCCAGTTTCTGTCCACTGACATGATTGGTAAAACCGCCAATGTTGAGCTCGACAACGGCAGCAGTGCGCCCATCAAGGCGACAATTCACCGTGATCTGGGTACCGTGGACCAGGCTACCCGCATGAGTCACTTTGTCGCGCGAATTGACGACCCGTATAGCATTCACAGTGATAAGCCCGTCGTAAAATTCGGCAGTTACGCCACACTGACGTTTAAAGGTAAAACCTTGGACGATGTCTACCGTGTGCCTCAGGAGTTAATTAATCGCAACAGACTCTGGACGCTTGACGAAAACGATAAGCTGGTTGCCCATCAGGTGCGTGTAATCCGCGAAGAAGGCGGCGATTTTCTGATTCAGGGCGACTTCAATAACCAAAAAGTGGTCATGTCGTTGCCAGAGTACCCACAGGCAGGGATGGAAGTAAAAGTCATCGAAAGTACGGGCGGTCTGGTAGCACAACGCCCTGCCGATAAGTAACGCGGGGCTTTACGATGAATAACGACTACGATACCCACAAAGGCATCATTGCCTGGTTCGCCAGAAATTCAGTCGCCGCTAACCTGCTGATGGTGTTTATTATCATCATGGGGATCGCCGGTTATATGACCATTCAGCGGCAAATGTTTCCCAACATTGAAATAAACTACATCAACGTATCTGCACAGTATCCGGGTGCATCGCCACAGGAAATTGAAGAAAGTATCCTCATCAAAATCGAGGAATCGCTGAAAGATGTGACGGAAATAAAACGTACGGTGTCCCGTGCTTTTCGTAATTCTGGCAGAGTGACGCTGGAAATTGACAAAGGTGAGGAACTCACCGATGTGCTCGATAAGGTCAAGCTGCGCGTGGATGGGATTGCGACCTTCCCCGCTGGTATGGAGCCTGTCACAATTTATCAGCAGGAATTTCAGCAACAGGTTATTGAAATGCCGCTGGTTGGCGATCTGCCACTGACAGAACTCAAGCCTATTGCCAAAGAGATTGAAGACGAACTACTACAGCTGGGGAGCGTAGCACTGGTCAACCTCAATGCGCCTGAGGATGAAATTGCCGTCGAAATAAAACCCGACATGCTGCGCAAATATAATCTGACCATCAATGACGTTAGCACTGCCATACGCGCCTACTCGGCGAACATGTCAGCAGGACAGTTACGCACCGACTCCGGTATCATTTCCGTTCGCGTCGAAAATCAGTATTACAGTGGGGAAGAGTTCGCCTCTATTCCGGTGAAAACAGGCGCCGCCGGTGCTCGCGTGCTGTTGTCAGACGTGGCGACCATAAAGGACGGCTTTACTGAAGGCGAGCGCTACTTTAAGTACAACGGACAAAATGCCATCTACATTGCCGTCAATGCCACCAAAAACCAGAATATGGTGCCAGTGGCTGAAACGGTGAAAAACTACATTGCAGAGCGCAACAAAACCCTGCCGCAAGGCGTGAGCCTGGAAGTGCTGGTGGACATGACGTACTACCTAAATGCCCGGCTCGACATGATGCTGAAAAACCTGTTTCAGGGCTCCATTCTGGTGGCATTGATGCTCACCCTGTTTTTGCGTTTCAGACTGGCATTCTGGGTTATGCTTGGTCTGCCTATCTGCTTTTTGGGCGCAGTGATGATGATGCCGATGTTCGGCATCAGTATTAATATCTTGTCACTGTTTGCGTTCATCATGGTTTTGGGGATTGTGGTCGATGATGCCATCGTCATAGGTGAGAGTGCCTATACCGAGATAGAGAATAAGGGCGGTGGCACAGAAAATGTAATTCGCGGTGCCAAACGCGTGGCTACCCCCGCAACCTTTGGGGTACTTACCACCATTGCGGTATTTGCACCATTTACGTTAAGCAGCGGTCCTGAAGGCGCCTTTTTCTACAACATTGCGGTGGTTGTCATTCTCTGTCTGGCATTCAGTTTGATTGAGTCCAAGCTGATCCTGCCGGCTCACCTTGCCCACACCCGGTTTAGTCCGGTCAAACCTAACAGCTGGCGTGCGAAGTTTAACCGCGGCTTCCAAGGGTTTATTCATGGCCCCTACAGACGTCTGGTCGACCGCGCCCTAAACTGGCGCTGGGCTGTGCTGATGATCTTCGTGGCGATGTTGATGCTCAGCATGGGTCTGATCAATGCCAACTATGTTCGCATGGTCCCTAACCCAAAAGTGCCTCACGATTTTCCCAGCGTCAGCATTGAAATGAACGAAAATGTGTCTGATGAGGCAACGATCACAGCCCTGCGTATTATTGAACAGACAATAATGGATGTGGAAGCACGCACCGAGGAGGAACACGGCCAGGGTATGATCCGCGACCTGTTGGCATTTAACCGCGATCGTAACGAAGGCCGGATTGTCGTGCCCCTGGTGCATGAGGACAAACGTCCCTTTGATACCTTTGAACTGGCACGCAAATGGCGCGACGCCATTCCCGAAATTCCGGGTATGAAGTCTTTCACTGTTGTCGATGATGTGAATGGCGGCGGTGACGACGGCGAGTTCGGTTATTTGTTATTTGGTCCTGACATTGCCACGCTCAACGCTGCCGGCCTGAAGTTCATTGAAATGCTTCAGCAACAGGACGGCTTGTTTGACGTCAGCTCTACCATTGATCCGGCAAGCAAAGAAGTGCAGATGACCCTGCTGCCGGTTGCCTATGATTTGGGGCTGACACTGTCGAACATTGCCAGCCAGGTTGGCGCCAGCTTCTATGGCGGTGAGGCCCAACGTGTTATTCGCAACGGCGAAGAAGTGAAGGTCATGGTTCGCTACCCTGAGCTGACACGTGAACGATTCGCCGATCTCAAATATACCGTTATTCAGACGCCCCAGGGCCGCGAGGTCATGCTGGGAGACGTGGTAAAACTGTCTGAAAAACCAGGGATCAGCTACATCCGCCGTGAAGGTGGTTACCGCAGCGTTTACGTGTGGGGTAATATTGACGAAGAGAAAGTCGAGCCTAACGAAGTCGTCAGCGAAATTGATGAAAAGCTCCTGCCTCAGTTAAAAGAGGACTTCCCGTCAGTCATGACCGAGCTTGGTGGCGATATTGAAGAGCAACAGGCACAGCAAAACGAACAGATCCTGTTTTTCCTGGCTGCCATGATCATGGTGTACATACTGCTGGCAGTTCCGCTAAAAAGCTACGGGCAACCGCTTATCATTATGTCGGTCATTCCGTTTAGTCTGACAGGCGCCATCTGGGGGCACTTCCTGATGGATCTCGACCTCTCGATGATGTCTACCTTTGGACTGATTGCTGCGGCCGGGGTGGTCATTAACGACTCACTGGTGATGACCGACTTTGTCAACCAGCGTCGAGCCCAGGGCTATGCACTGAAAGAGGCCGTGGCCGAAGCCGGCAGCGCGCGCTTCAGAGCCATCACTCTGACGTCGATCACCACATTTGCTGGGGGATTGCTGATTATGTTTGAAACCCGCCTGCAGGCCGCCTTTGTTATCCCAATGGCTGTCGCGCTGGGCTTCGCGGTGCTTTATGCTACCCTGGTGACACTTATTCTGGTGCCATGTCTGTATTTAATATTACTGGATATGCGCCTGCCCTTCAGCTGGATTAAGCGGACTATTGCGCGCCGCCGTAAGGGCAAAGATGATACCGAAGCACAAAAACCACTGGTAAACTAAAGCAATACCGCAAAGCAAAAAGGAGGCGTCTGCCTCCTTTTTTATGCTTCGCATTTTGGTAGGTTATACCATACGAGGTCCATAACAGGCTCGGTTACGTAGTAACAGCGAAGGGAGACGAAATTTCCCTTCGACGAATTCAGCGCGTTGCAGACAACTGCGCACCTACATCAGCATTTGGTTTTAATTACAAAAAATGAGGTAACAATGGCTTCACCACTGACTATCAGAAATGCAGAGTCCAGCGATATTTCACAAATACTGACATTTATCAAAGAGTTGGCTATTTATGAAAAAGCCGAGGACGAAGTGGAGGCCACACCACAGGATATTCAGAAAACGCTTTTTGATGACGGCGCCACCGCCCATGCACTGATTTGCGAGTCTCAGGGCAAACCGGTTGGGTTTGCGGTGTACTTCTTCAATTATTCGACCTGGCAGGGGCAGAATGGTCTGTACCTCGAAGACTTGTTCGTGTCGCCTGAGTATCGGGGTATAGGTGCCGGCAAAGCATTGTTACAGCACATGGCAAAACTGGCCGTACAGAATAATTGTGGTCGTTTTGAGTGGAGTGTCCTTGACTGGAACACGCCGGCAATAGAGTTTTACGAATCACTGGGTGCCAAGGCAAAACGGGAATGGCTGGGGTACCGACTGGATGGTGAGGCTCTGAACAACTTTGCCTCTGCCCAGCTGTAACGCGCATACACCGCGGCGCTGTTATGCCCCGCGGTGTGCCTCTCCCGGGATTGCATAATGGCTTAAAAATAACGCCGTTGTGCGCTGTGCAATAAGGCGCCGCTGCTTAGCATCAAGTGGCGGCTCAATTTTTAGCAGTTGCGGCCAGAAACAATGGCCTTTCAGCAAGCAAGACAATTCTTTTACGGCATACTCCAGGTTTTCAAACTGCAGCCGGTTATCTGCGCGTGCTGCCACCAGCCAACGGTGGAGCACCGTTTCCTGAGCCGTTAACTGTGTCACTTCATCCTTCAGTTTTTCCGGGTTATAAAAAAAATAGCCAAAGGCTACTCTGGCCAATTCAAGGTATTCTTCACCGGTGATAAGTTCCACTTCAGCAAGAAGCAGTGACTCCAGTTGCGTCTGCAGCGCGGCATCGGCGTCGTAGCTGACCGCGATACTCGCCATAGTTTTGTGCCATAGCTCCTTAATAAGGTGCATCACCAGTTCTTCTTTCGCGCTGAAGTGATTGTACACCGTGCGCTTAGACACATTGGCCAGCTCTGCCAGCTTGTCCATACTGGTGCCGTTCACACCGTACTGCTGAAACGCCTGCTTCGCTGCCTGGATGATGGCCTCCCGCTTTTGATCGCTGCGGGAACGTGTAACTGCTGTCATAGACCGCCGTGTTTGCCTTTACGATTAACCCTGCTTTCATATTACACTCTTCAGTTTACTTTACAAATTAACGGCATTAAAATGCACTCATTAGTTTACTTTTGAAAATTGCTGAGTCGCTCAGCAACAAAGGACAAGACTTCATGTACTTTCTTACTTCCTCTCATGCTGGCCTGTTGTTACTGGTGTTGAGCAGCACGTTACTTTTTGGATGCAGCGAGCCTGTGCCGGAGAACGCCAGCGATACTCAGACCCGGTATGTAAAACTGGCTCGGGTGAAGAATGTGCCAACGCTGGATGAGTTTACTTTTCCGGCAGTAGTCTCACCGGTGAAAACCGTAGATGTCAGTTTTGAGGTATCAGGACGCCTGGTACAAACTGACCTGGTGACTGCCAGCGATGTTGATAAGGGGCACCTGCTTGCAACAATTGATCAAAAGCCGTTTAAACGCCGGGTGGAAGAGCAACAAACACGTCGCGATCAGGCCGAGCGTGAGCTCGCCAGGATCCAGAAGATGTTTGATAAAGGGCTGGTTTCACAAAGTATGCTGGACAGTGCCAAAACCAGTTTTGAACTGGCCGATATCGATTTAAAAAACGCCCAGCAGGATTTGAGTTATACCCAGCTTTACGCACCTTTCGATGCCATGGTGTCACAGCGTTTGGTAGAAAATAACAGTTTCGTCACGGCCGGGACACCGATTGCGCGTCTGCAGGATGTCTCAAAAATCTATTTTAATATTAACGTCCCAGAACGGCTTCTGTCGGCAAATATCAGTCGCGGTATTGATCATGCTGAAGCCGCCCTGCTAACCAATAAAGATCAGTGGTTTCCCGTTCATTACGTTGAGCACTCCACCCAACCCGATCCGGTATCACAGACCTATGAAGCAGTGTTCGCCATGGCACCGCCGGAAAATATGGAAATTCCCCCGGGCGCGCGTGCCATCGTAAAAGTCAGCATGGGCGGTCAACCCTACCCCCGTGGTAAAGTTATCCCGGTGAAGGCGCTTATTGGCAGCAAAGAAGCAGGCTTTTATGTCTGGCAATATTTGCCTGACAGCCAGGCCGTGAAAAAGGTTGTGGTCGAGGTCATGCATTTTGAAGATACTTTTGCGGTAATTGAAACGTCACTTACCACCGACGATCAGGTCGTCGCAGCCGGGGCCACTCAGGTGCGGGCCGGCATGACGGTGCAGCCCTACACACCGGAGCAATAGTGTATGGATATCGCTCGCTACTCCCTGGATAAGCCAGTCAATGTCTGGCTGCTGGTTCTCATCATGATGCTTGGCGGCTTGATTGCGATGAGCAATATTGGACGTCTTGAGGATCCCGCGTTCACCATCAAGCAGGTAAAGGTGATCACAGGTTTTCCTGGCGCAGGAGCCCAAAAAGTCGAGCGCGAGGTCACCGAACCGCTGGAAATAGCGATTCAACAGATGCCTCAGTTGTACCAGCTAAAATCGATTTCTTCGCCAGGCCGTTCGGAAATCACTGTGGAAGTGAAACGGCACTTCGACAGCAACCAGCTTCCTCAAATCTGGGATGAGTTACGTAAACGTCTGCGAGACGCAAAAGCCCAACTTCCACTCGGCGCGCAGGCACCACGGGTGTATGACGACTTTGGTGATGTTTACGGGCTGTACTACGCCTTGAGCGCGCCAGACTTTTCTCCCCGGGAGTTGCGCGAGTTTGCCCGCATAATTCGCCGAGAGTTGCTAACCACCGATGGGGTCGCAAAGGTAAACGTTACCGGCGTGCAGCGCGAACAAATTGTCGCTTATATCGATCCGTACCAGCTAGCGGGCTTAGGGATTTCATTTCCTGATCTGGCGGCCCTATTTCAGGATAACCTGCGTCCGTTTAATGGTGGCCGTGTTCAGGTAGATGAAAAAAATGTGCGGTTAATTGTTGAGCGCGCTCCCGACAGACTGGACGAAATTGCTAATCTTTCGGTGGTGTTACCCGGCACGAACCGCTCATTACGCGTGAGCGACATTGCCACACTTAAGCGCGAACCTGCCGATATTCAGCCTGTTGAAATTCGTTACAACGGCCATGACGCCGTCACGGTGGCGGTATCCGCACTGGCCGACGTTAACATTGTGGATGTGGGCGACAGGGTGAATAAGAAAATAGATAACCTGCTGGCCACATTACCGGTAGGGATTACGCTGACGCCGATTTACGATCAGGCCGCTATCGTGGATGAGTCTGTCGACGGGTTTATCTCTAACCTGGTAATGTCGGTACTGGTCGTCACCCTGACACTTTGCGTGTTCATGGGCTGGCGTTCGGGCGTAGTGGTCGGCGGTGTATTACTGGTCACCGTCATGGGATCGGTTCTGATCATGTGGCTGATGAATATTCAGCTACAACGAATCTCACTGGGCGCCATGGTCATTGCCATGGGCATGCTGGTGGATAATGCCATTGTCGTAGCCGAAGGTATGATGCTGCGTATGGCGAAGGGCAAATCTGCCCGTGAAGCCGCAAGCTTTATCGTGAAACGTACTCAGTGGCCACTGCTCGGCGCAACCATCATTGGAATTGCAGCCTTCTCAGGCATAGGCTTGTCTGATGATGCCACCGGTGAATTTTTATATTCGCTGTTTGCGGTGGTCATGGTCTCTCTGCTTCTGAGCTGGGTGCTCGCAGTCACTCTGGTCCCTGTGCTAGGGGCTTACTTTTTTAAACATGCCCCCGACAGTGCGGCGCCCTCTGGCCCATCCACCAGCCTGCTTCGGTTTAAAAGCGTACTGCTTAACGCGTTGCGCTTTCGCTGGCTAACCATAGCGGTGTTGCTGGGGATCACCGTTGTAGCCTACGGGAGTTTCGGCCTGGTAAAGCAAGGCTTCTTTCCACCGTCAAACGCGCCGTTATTCTTTGTTCATTACTGGGGTCCCCAGGACAGAGATATTCGCGCAACGCAGGCGCGCGCCATTGATGCCGAGCGCATAATCCTCGACACCGAAAATGTCAGTGCCGTGACCACCATTGTCGGTCAGGGGGCAGAACGCTTTACGCTGACATACGGTCCCAAAAGCGCGAATGAAAACTATGCATTTTTTATGGTGCGGGCCGACGATAAAACGCAGATCCCGGCAATCATCAGCGCACTGCGTCCCACACTGCCGGATGTTGATCTTGATGGCAGTTTTTATATCGAACGTATGCAGTTTGGCCCGGCCTCCGGAGCAAAACTGGAAGCGCGCTTCTCTGGCCCCGACAGCGAAGTATTACGCACACTGGGTGACAACGCCATGACCAGGCTGTTTGATGACGGCAGTATTCGCGATATTCGCCATAACTGGCGTGAGAAAGGCTTTGCCATCAATACCCACTACGACGATTACAACGCAGGCATTGCCGGTGTCACACACAATGACTTCAGTCAGGCTGTGCAATATGCCAGCAGTGGCCTGGAGCTGGGGAAAGTGCAGGATGGCGATTATGCCTACAGCATCCTGGCCAAAATGGCGACACCGGAAGATTCCGAAGTATCGGCGCTGCGCAATAGCCAGGTATGGAGTTCACAGCAGCGGCGTTATGTGCCCTTCGCACAAATTTCTGCCGGTCTGGAAATGCAGGCTGAAGAATTGCGCATTCACCGTCTGGATCGCGTTCGGACCCTAACCGTGGAAGCCGAGCCTGGCGAGAATGAAACTGCTGCTGATGCCCTGGCCCGGATCCGCCCGGCGATTGAAAGCATCGAGCTGCCTGCCGGCTATTCGCTGGAATGGGGCGGCGAGTTTGAGAGCTCACGGGATGCTCAGCAGGCATTGGGTAAAGGGCTACCCGCCGGTTTTCTGGTAATGTTCATTATTTCTGTGCTGCTATTTGGTCACGCCAGACAGCCATTGATCATCTGGCTGGTTGTGCCAATGGCTGTGGTAGGGGTTGTGAGTGGACTGCTTGCCACTGACATGCCCTTTGGCTTTATGTCGTTGCTGGGCTTCCTCAGCCTGTTTGGCATGCTGATAAAAAATGCCATCGTGCTGATTGAGGAGATTGACCTGCAAATTGCCGAAGGTATTGTCATTCGCGAAGCGATAGTGGATGCCACACTGATCCGGGTTCGGCCGGTGGCACTGGCAGCCATTACAACAATTCTGGGCATGGCTCCGCTGTTGTTTGACGCCTTTTTTGCCGATATGGCGGTAACCATTATGGGCGGCCTGGCCTTTGCAACACTGCTTACCCTCATTGCCGTGCCCGTACTTTACAGCCTGCTGTTTAAAGTAAGCTATCGTCAGTAACAGGTGGCAGGCGTATGTCATTATGCATACGCCTGCCTGATACTATTTCTGATTTGCTTTCTGCAGTGCGCGCACCGACACTGAAAACCACTGCGCCAGAACGTTTTCGCACATCACTTACATTGAAATACAAATCTTACCAAAATGCTTGCCTGACTCTTCGAAGCGAAACGCATCAGCCAGTCGCTCAAGCGGGAATGTCGTGTCGATCACCGGTTTGATGCCGGTCGTTTCAAGTGCACGGACAAACTCGGTTTGCTCTTGATGGCTGCCGACAATGATACCGGTAAGCTTAATTTGCTTGCGCATCATCGTCGCGGTTGGAATATTGCCTTCAATACCGGTAAGCACACCAATAAGAACTATGTTTCCGCCTACCCGACAGGCTTTGATAGACTGTGCCAATGTAGCCGGCCAACCAACCTCAACCACATGATCGACACCTGCGCCTGAGGTCCAGTTAGACACAGTTTTGCCCCAGTCCGGATCGGTTTTGTAGTTCACCGTAAAATCAGCCCCTAGCTCTTTGGCTTTTTCAAGCTTTTCATCGCTGGATGAGGTAATCGCCACGCTCGCCCCCATCGCCTTGGCAATCTGCAATGCATAGATAGAGACACCGCCGGTACCCAGCAGCAGCACCCTATCGCCAGCTTTCAGTTTGCCTTCAACCACCAGTGCCCGCCAGGCGGTAAGGCCGGCCGTCGTGATGGTAGCGCTTTCCTCATGAGTCCAGCCTTCGGGAGCCTTGGTAAACCAGGAGGCAGGTGTAACGACGCTTTCCCGTGCATAGCCGTCGATACCATCTCCTGGCGTTCGGCTGAAGTCGCCAATCGTCGGACTTCCTCGTTGCCAGTCGGGGAAAAAGCCCGATACGACATGATCGCCCGCACTGAATGCTGTCACGCCCTCGCCGACCTCTACCACAACGCCTGCACCGTCCGATAAAGGAATGCGGCCTCCTTCAGTCGGAATCACGCCTTTCGCCACACTGTAATCGTGAAAATTCAGTGAGCTGGCGTGAATGCGAACTTTAATCTGTCCGGGCCCCACGCCACCGGGTTCATTGACGTCTTTCATCGTCAGCCGGTCCAGGCCCTCTTCGCCACTTTCAATGATCATCTGCTTCATGGTTATTTCCCTTGCTTGCCCTTGCTACCCATACGAACAAACTGATGTTTTTGCTTAACTCCGTCGGCAGGTTATGAACCTGCCTGTGCGAAATCAGTATTAATTAACGGCAAATACAGAGGGAGAGTTCACCATGCATCACTATCTGGCTGCTTTACTGGTGTTTTGCTGCGCCTTTACCCACGCAGACACATCGTTACCTGAATTCGATAAGCATCTCTCTGGCTACCCTTACCCGTTTTCAGTGCAAGAGCTCCCTATTGCGTCTCAGGGGCAGGATCTCATCATGCGATACATGTACCTGCCCCCTGACGGCCCAAAGCCGGTGGTCACCCTGCTGCACGGTAAGAATTTTAATGGCGCATACTTTGAAGGCATCGCCCGTCAATTAATGCAGCGAGGTTACGGGGTCCTGATGCCTGACCAAATCGGCTTTGGCAAATCATCAAAGCCTACCCACTACCAGTATTCGTTTGCTGCCCTGGCAAGTCACACCAGAGAGTTGCTGGACAAACTCGACATAGACGAGACAGTAATTGTCGGACACTCCATGGGAGGAATGCTGGCAAGTCGTTTCTCTTTGCTCTATCCAGATACTGTCAATAAACTCATTCTCATCAATCCTATAGGTCTGGAAAATTACCTGCATTTCGTGCAGTACAAAGATGTGCAGTTTTTTTATAACAATGAACTTGAAAAAACGCCGGATGACATTGCCCGTTATCAACGCAAACATTATTACGACGGCCGGTGGAATAACCGATACCAGGCGCTTGCCGTGCCGTTACAGGGTTGGGTACGCGGTGATGACTGGCCTACGTTAGCCAGAGTCAGTGCCCTTACCTTTGATATGATTTTCACCCAGCCGGTTATTGACGAATTTGATCAGTTTCGCATGCCAGTTACCCTGATCCTCGGTACCAGGGATACTACCGGGCCCGGACGACAATGGAAAAAAGACGGCGTCGGGTACACCCTTGGCGAATACGATAAATTAGGCAACCGGGTGAAGCAGCGTAACCGTGCCATAGAAGTTCTGGAACTTAATGGTCTGGGTCATTTACCGTTTATAGAAGACACTGAGCGCTTTAATGCCGTATTTATGGCCACCTTGCCGACAAAGTGAGTCGCGGGAAGTAAGTGAAGCCGGTGCGTTTATAGTCACCACTTATTATGGTGTATAAAAATCGCCCATTTCCTAACTGCAACACGAGCTTCTATGATAATCAAAATATCAGGAGGCAGCCATGGCCCGTATCCCCCGTTCCGCTAATAACGATTATAGCCAGTCGATGGCCCGAAGCCGTCAGCAGTTTATTGCCGAACAGACCGGCAGCTCACTTCAACATGTCAGTCATTATTCGCTGAAACCCGAGGCTCTGGCGGGTAACATCGAAAATTTTACCGGGGTTGCCCAGGTGCCTATCGGCTTTG
This sequence comes from uncultured Alteromonas sp., assembly GCA_964508695.1. GTDB lineage: Bacteria > Pseudomonadota > Gammaproteobacteria > Enterobacterales > Alteromonadaceae > Alteromonas. Next base: position 2,848 of record CAZDUT010000042.1, on the reverse strand, counting down.
CCGGGCCTGTGACCGTAAATGGCCAGGCAGCATCAGGCGACTTCTATGTGCCCATGGCTACCACCGAAGGTACGCTGGTAGCCAGTTACAGTCGCGGTATGCGACTTACCCGTGAAGCCGGCGGCATCACCACCACGGTGATCGATGATGCCATGCAGCGTGCACCAATGTTTGCCTTTACTGGTGCTAGTCAGGCACTGGTGTTCGGGCAATGGGTAGAAGCGAACTTCGCGCAAATTAAACAGGAGGCAGAGCGCACCACCCAGGTCGGAAAGCTTCGCAATATTGAGCAGTATGCCGTCGCGAAGCTGCGCTGGCTTCGCTTTAACTTTACCTGCGGTGATGCGGCCGGCCAGAACATGGTCAGCCGGGCAACCAAAGCGGCCTGTGAATGGATCCTTGCACAGCAGCCCCATGGTCTGGAACACTTTGTTCTGGCTGCCAACCTGGATACTGACAAAAAACATTCTCACATCAATAACCTGCATACCCGAGGCAAGCGCGTCGTTGCCGAGGTCACACTCCCTAACGCGCTGATGCACGACATCATGCACTGCTCACCGGAGGCACTGTTTAAACAGCGCCAGTACTCCAATATGGGCGCATTTATGGCGGGCAGCGTTAATAACGGGGCACACTTTGCCAACGGTATAACTGCCGTTTTCATCGCCTGCGGACAGGATGTCGCGAATGTCGCTGAATCGTCAGCCGGATTTACCTTTGCTGAGCTTAACGCAAACGGTGATTACTATTTCTCGGTGACCATTCCTTCGCTGATTGTCGCGACTTACGGAGGTGGAACAGGCCTGGCAACACAACAAGAATGCCTGAACGTGATGGGCTGCACCGGCAAAGGCAGCGTTAATAAATTTGCCGAAATTATTGCGGCGACCGTATTGTGCGGAGAGCTGTCGCTGGCCTCTGCGGTGGTCGCTGATGAATGGGTATCCAGCCACGAAAAGTTAGGCCGAAATCGCTGAACAGCAATCAAGACTCGCGTCAGGCCGGCATGGCCGGCCTATCCGTTCTCAGTGAACCAATAGCATGATCAGGCCACCGGCTATCATAAACAGGTTTTCAGACAGTGACACAAACCCCAGCGGGACATTGCTGTCGCCTCCTACACAGGCGCATTTTAACTCGCGCTTATCAATGTAGACGGCTTTGAACACCGAAACTGCACCCACTGAGCCAATAAACAGTGAAAACGGTGCTACCAGCAATGCCGGTAACTGTGCAACCATCCCGATACCCGCATACGCCTCGACAAACGGATAAATATAGCCGTACCTGACCCAGCGCATCGCCAGTAAGTCGTAAGTAATAAACGAATTGGTAAAGCTGTACAGATCTTTGAGTTTCTGCACCGCAAGCAGCGTCATTGAAAAGGCAATAAATAGCATCAGTGAACGCACTGATACATAGCTCCCAGATACATAAAACTGTACAGCGAGGGTAAGCAATGCGGCTATGGCAAAAATGGCGATAACCGGGGTGTAAGTTGTTCCGCTCTGTCCCGCTTCACCTTTTCCGAAATACGCTCTAAGTTCGTCGTAACCGCCAATACGCTCGTCATCAATAAACGTTTGCGGCGTGGTTTCCACATCATGCTTTTGCTTGAACGCATCAGTCTCTTCACGAGAGGTCAGCGGGCGATCATCGACATCGTAGCCCTTACGCTTGAGCAAATCTTTCGAGCGTAAGCCGAAAGGGCATATATGCGAATCGGTTTGCATGCGATATAAAATTGCGGTTTTACTCATCTCTCCTCTCCTCAATGATTCATTTCCTTGGTCAGTACCCTGCTTACGTTTGTTGGGCTACATTCCGTTCACCATAACTACGTCAGGAGCATACATTGACAGCCTGATTATTCCTGTCTATGAAGTAAAGAGAGCCTTTAAGGTGTCGGCCACAACTGTCCCCTAACGGCAATATATAAACGAAGGAACGCTATCTTTTGCGATACACGACGTTACGTTTAATGAAAAGCAGAAAAGCCGTCAGTACCACGCTTAGCATTACGCACACATTGCGCCTCAGCGCAGTGTTACTCTTTCTGGTGATGCTACGCGCAACAGCCAGTGAAAGTCCCACTACGATGACCGACGCGGAGTCCGATCCTTTTGCGCTGAAACTGATGCAGGGCTTCCCCCCACCTGCGGATAAAAGAGTCATGCAGCCACAATCAAACTTTTTCAGTTTTCCGAATCTGCGCTGGTCGGTATGCCATATGCGGGAGCTTTTGCCTACTGCTCGTATAGCCCGCGACCCGTTTAGCATCCGGCAGCTTGAGTACGGCAACCAGGCTGACATTGATAATCTGACATTCCAGCCTCTGTCGGACACCCAACCGATGAGTTGGGAGCAGAGTCTCGCGGCAAACTATACCGATGGCATAATCATTTTGCATAAAGGCAAGATTGTCTATGAGCGATATCGCGGGTGCCTGCGCCCGGACACTAACCATGCCGCTATGTCTATGACCAAATCAGTGACGGGGTTATTGGCTGAGATCCTGATCGCACAAGGCAAACTGGACGACTCAGAAACTGTGGCGTCTGTTGTGCCCGAATTACAAACTTCTGCCTTTGGCGATGCCACCGTTCGGCAGGTGATGGATATGACCACGGCGTTGGCTTACAGCGAAAACTACGCGGATCCTGACGCAGATATTTGGCGCTACACATCCGCGGCCAATCCACTGCCCAAACCTGACGATTACCAGGGGCCAGTTGGGTATTTTGAATATCTGCAAACCGTTAAAAAAGAGGGGGAGCATGGCCAGTCTTTTGGGTATAAGACGGTCAACAGCGATGTGCTTGGCTGGATCTTGTCTCGCAAAACC
>CAZDUT010000041.1:2926-18231 GCA_964508695.1 uncultured Alteromonas sp. | reverse complement strand
GGTCACCGGTACCAAACAGGGTAATCGCCTGGAAGGTATTAATCATACCGGTTACTGTACCCAACAAACCCATCAGCGGCGCTACCACCGAGATAATCTTAATGATGGTCAGGTTACGGCTCAGCTTTGGTACTTCACCGAGAATGGCTTCTGTCAGATGCAGCTCCAGCGCTTCAGTATCCGCATTCGGGTACTCATCACGCACTTTCAGTACGCGCCCCAGCGGGTTGTTCGTTTTGATCTCTTTGCGCTTGAGCTGTTTGTTGACCTTGGTTTTGATGATGGTCAGCGAAATAAGACGCTCAATAGCCAGCAGTAAACCAAATGCACCCACAATCAGGATGATGTAACCAACCAGGCCACCCTGCTCAACACGTTCCTGCAGATTAGGCGCCTGGACCAGCAGTCCCAGAATCGAGCCGCCGGTAGGGTCGATACCAAACTCAACCAGCTCACCGCTTGATTCCTGCAGCGCTTCGGCTGAATCCATGTAACGGTCGGCAGGCTGACGTACCAGTTCAGACACGGTTTCTGTTACGCCGTTATAGTCAAGGTACTTGCCGTCTGAGACCAGTGCGAAGGGACCCACGCGGACCACTTCTTTGTTCACTTTCTCGCCACCGGCTTCAACCACGTCGGTCGTGAACTTGGTCACTTTGCCTGACTCGGTCATCTCACGCTGCATTTCGTACCACACACGCTCGATTTCTTCGATAGACGCCAGTTTTGAGCTTGAGCCCATCTCCTGTGCCATGCCATCTAAGAACTCGGAGCGACCGGGGAACTGCGCGGAAATGGTCGAGTTATAGAATTTGTTTTTAGTGTCACCGGCTACCTGTTGCAGTACACCAAACAGTTCTTTCAGTGAGCCTAATCGCTCATCCAGGGCACCCTGCAAATCTGCCAGTTTAAAGTCATTTTCTTCAAACTGGGTTTCCAGACGCTCTGACTCTTGCAGCAGCGCATCACGGCGATCGCGGGTTTCGTCCAGAATACGATCCTGTTCGGCGCGCTTTTGCATAAATTCCTGCTCACGCGCTTTATTTTGTTCAGTTTGCTTAAACTGGCCTTCTTCCAGCTGTTTAAGCAACGCGTCCAGATCCATCGCACGGTCATTCTGGGCGACAGCGCCGGCACTGATGCTAAGAGCGGCCAGACCGACTGCGATGCGTTTCATCATGTTCAACATTCTACTCAACCTCTTAGTCTGTAATTGCCACAGGCAGCATCAGCATATCCGGCGCAAGCTGTTTCTTGGCCATGCGTAAGCCTTTGGTGATCTGTGTGCGATAACCACTGTCCAGCTCTTCCCACTGACGGGTTTGCTTATTCCAAACGCCCTGTTTGCTGGCATCGCGCGTTTGGTAAATCAACGCCGTGCGGCCTAAGCGCAAAAATTCTACTTCGCGCTCCTGGCCATCAACTTCATGCAGGCCACTGTAAGCCTCCATGGTGCGGCCGTAGTCCATTTCTACCTGATAGGCTTCCATCACACGGCGGAATTTTTCTGAAGAAGCAACGTCGGCGCGGTCCATCATGGCGCGCAGATCAGCAATGCGGTTAGCACGCTCTTCCGGCAGGAAAGGCACGTCCAGTTCAACGAACTGCTCCAGGCCATCAATCATGCGGATCATCAGTGGTGTGATCTGACGCTCAACCACAGAAACTTCATCAATGGCAGCGTTAAGATCTGCCATTTCCTGCTTCTGGTTGTTGATCTGCTTACGCAGTTGCGCGTTATACACTTCCAGCCCATCAATTTCTTTCATCAACGTTTTGAACTGCTGAAGTTTGCTATCAATTTGATCATTGATATCGTTGATTTTTTCTTGCGACTCGGCCGCAGACTCATTGATCTTAGCCGCCTCTTCGACAACGGGCTTCAGGTCCTCGTCTTGCGCCAGTACCGGTGTGGCGATAAGCGCACCAGCCATTAGCAGCGAATTAAAAAGCTTCATACATTCAAACCTTTTGGTTAAAAGAAATCGGGATACCCCGACGTTTAAAGGAAGGTGCGATTGAGTCTGTCGTCACCTTCCTTGATTTCTGCGCGTAGGATAGGGACTTTCTGTGACAGTTTTATTACGTGGCTGTCACAGATTGAATGCGGTTGTCATAAACCAGAACGCTTAGAAATAAGCACTGCATAAAGGTAAAACGGCGGCAATGCAATACGCTTGGCTAAGCCCCTGATGTAAAATAAATAAAAAAGCCCGGCAGTGCCGGGCTTGTTATCTGAGCGTCGAGTGGCATCAGAATGTGTACTTATAAGACACACTCAGACTGGTACCCACTGTTTCTCTGCGAAGCAACAGGCCGTTTTGCTCTATCTCTTTATCTTCACCCAGCAGGTTCTGAGCTTTGATTTTGATGGTGGTATTGAAGTCAGGATAATAGGTATACACCGCATCCACCGAATGGAACGGGTTTTCTATACCGTCTTCGAAGCCACGCACTCCCGGCGCGATGATTCGCTCGCCAAAGGCGTTGTAAACCAGCGATGCCGAGTGCTCACCATCTGCAGAGTCCCAGCCCAGTTGGATGTTCGCCACCCACTCTGAGTGTCCCACCAGCCGGCGCTCATCGTTGGTGATCGTGGCTGTCACGGTACCGCCATAAGCCGCACGGGCCTGCTGTGAAAACAACGACTCCTGATCATCACTGCCGATTTTCACGTTCGAATCTGACAAGGTCAGGTTACCCGACACGAAAAAGTTGCTGAAGCTGTCATTAACAAACCCTAAGTCGTGCAAAAACTCCATTTCCACACCATACAACTCGCCGGTTTCGGCATTGGCTGTCAGCAGCTGCGGTACACCCTCACCACCGTCGAATTGCACCATCTCGATAGGGTTTTCCATGTCTTTGTAGAACACCGCCAAAGACAGGTTGTTGCCTTCAGACATGTACCATTCCCAGCGGAAGTCTACGTTGGTCAGCTCAGATTCCACCAGCGTGGGTGAACCGCGCACCAGAAACTCAGTAAGCGGATCGATGAAGAAGGTCGTGCTGATGTCCCGTAAATCAGGGCGGATCAGCGTCTGACTAATGTTCAGACGATACTGCATTTCATCACTGGCAATATAGGTCAGCGCCAGTGACGGCAGAATGTCATCTTCTTTATAAATGGCGTTCTGCAGTTCGTCGGTATCCAGTGCAAACTGATTACTGTGCTCCACAAACGGAACAGACGCCTGCTGAAACTCTTCCCAACGAAAGCCACCGCTGACACGCCAGGTATTATCAATGAACGCATCCGCCATCAGGTAGCCAGCTATCAGCTTACTAACCGCCGAGTACTTATCACCTTCACCGGTATTGTCCTGAAACAGGTTGCTGCCGGTAGAACTGGTGTAAAAATCCGGATTACCGATTTTGTCCGATGTAAAGATGGTGTCCAGACGCGAGCCTTGTTTGAATTCATCGCTAATGCCGAAGTTACGGATCATCAGATCGATGTTCTCACCGTCCCGGGTCTTTTCGTAATAATCGGTACCGGCTTTAATCTCAATATCATAGCCATCGCCGTAGAACGGGAAAATGACATTAAAGCCATAGGTATCTGAGTTATCTTCCAGTGACTGGAACTGGCGGTTAATGTTGGTGCCCGGGGTGCTGTCCAGACGCTCGACCTCCAGTGTGCCGTCGGCATTGAACAGCCGCTGGAATGTCGCTTCAAAAATATCCGGCGCATCCCGTGACGCCCGCGCTGTCCCCACGTACCAATCAAGGTAAACACCATTCATGAAGTTCAGGAAATTGTGCGTGCCTTTGAGCTGACTGGATACCATTTCCCGCTCTTCGAAAATAATGTCCATACGGCGAAACTCTTCGCGTCCGGGCACCGACTCACTGTCATCGAAGTAGTCGCCATCACGCAGTCGATCGCGCATGTCATGCAGCATCATGTTCACCAGCTCGACTTTATGGTTGCTGTCATACTCAAAGCCGACATTGAACATGCCACTCCAGGTCACATTTTGTTCGGTAGAGACCATGTCACGGTATTTGGTAAACCGCGGATTGTCCTGACCACCGCCAATGTCGTTACCTAACTGCTCTTCGGTCACACGCCACTGGTTGCTGTACGCCACGGTCGCGAGGAATCCCAGTACACTGTCGTTGTCGAAAACGAAGTTATTGCCCAGTGTTGCGCCAAGACTAAAGTCCGGATCCACCGACTTTTCATCCGGACCAATGTCCCAGTTAAATGCCGAGAGCTTTGCCTGGGTATCTGCCAGCGTGGTCGAGGAGTCGCCTTCGAAGCCACTCGAGCCATTTTCTGCCAGACCATTACTGATTAACCCTGGCAATGCCCGGGTACCATCATCACGACCAGTCCAGTCGTCACCACCGCCTTCGTAGAACATGCCGTCATTGCTGTTCTCGGTATTCCAGCCCAGGCTGCCGCTTACATCAAAAGTAAACTCTGAGGGAATCGACTTGGTGCGGATATTGACATTACCGCCACCAAAGTGGCCAGGCATGTTGGGCGAGTATGACTTCTGTACGTTCAGGCTTTCAATAATACTGGAGGGAAATAAATCCAGCGGCACCACCGAACGCGTGGGATCGGGACTCGGCACATTCATGCCATTGAGCTGTGTACTTGAATAGCGCTCACCCAGGCCGCGTACGTAGATAAACTTGCCATCGACCAATGTCAGGCCGGTTACCCGCCGAAGTGCTGATGCCGCGTCACCGTCACCGGTACGGGCGATTTGGTCGGCCCCCAGAATATCTGCCACAAACGCCTGATTCTGGCGTTCCTGCATGACCGCGGTCGCGGTGCCTTTAAGGCGTGTCGCGGTGGCAACCACTTCCTCAATCACTTCTTCCTCGTCACCTGCCTCCTGCGCCAGCGCATAGCTGCCCGTAAAGCCAGTGCCAAGTACCGTTGCTATCGCCAGCGACAATCGCCCAAACGTAAGCACGGATTTATCGTTCATTTTCATTCTAAAACTCCTATGCAACTGTCATCACCTGCTTTTCACAAGAAAAAGCCAAGGCGCCAGACGCCTTAGCTTTTCATTTTCTTGCAGCAGATTAGTCTTCCAGACCGACAGTTACCCAGCCCTGGGTCCAGTCATTTTCTGCACTAAATGCACCCTTGTAATCTGTGCTGTCAAAGAAGTCAGACAGTGCAGATGCATCAAAACCCGAGCTCAGCAGCGCGGAATCCGTTGCCGGCATATAACCGTCCAGGCCTACATCCGCCGTTGTGGTAACCGTGTTACCTTCCTGACCGTTGAACCAGGCTTCGACAGACTCACCACCAATGCTCTCGTCGCCGAAGTTATTGGCCGCGTCACAGGCAACCGTTGAGTGGGTTACACTCAGTTCACCGCTTTCGGCATTGGCAATAGCTTCAGCACCATTCACCCGCAGACAGTTGGCATAGTCCGCAGGCCCCGTTATAACCAGGTTTTTAAGTGTACCAGCGGTGCCGTTACGAAGTCTCACACCATTGGCACCGTCTGCCCCAAGAATGGTTACATTGGATACTGTTGGTTTCGTCAGCGGCGTCCAGGCCGGGTTATCTTCATTATTGTCTGCTTCAAAGGCGTTATCCCCGCCGGCACTGTCCTGTCTGATAACCACATATTGTGCATTACCTGTCCAGCCAAACGACCAGTCCAGTGAGTCATCGCCAATGGCGGTTAATACCAGGTGGCTGACATTGACGGTGCCACCGAAGAACTCTACGCCATCATCCAGGTTTTCGTGGACCTGAATGTAATCGACTTCTGTGCCACTCCCGACACCGGCAAACGAGATACCGTTCAGCTCATCACCGGCTGCCAGTGCACGACCTGCGTGCTTAACAATCACATAGCGAAGGATACCGGAGCTGTCTTCTGGCTGATTGCCGCCGTACAGGCCTGCGTCACCTTCTGCGGACACCCCGCAGTTTTCAAGCTCAGCGTCAGAGGCAGACGCATCATCACCGGTATTACACAGGTTAGTCGGGGCATTACCCAGCAGTACCAGCCCACCCCACTGGCCAATTGAGGTTTCTTCGCCGGTCATATCCTGCACAGAGGTAAAGGTAATCGGAGCACCGGCAGAACCAACCGCTTCAATTTGCGAGCCGCGACGCACGACCAGGAAATCATCGCCTTCTTCACCGAAAAGCGTGGTACCGCGTTGAATATACAGTGTTGCACTGTCTTCGTTGTCGTTACCCACTGCAGTGCGGCCTTTTACCAACCAGTGCGCGTCGTTGGTCAGAGTCACGTCGCTGGTAAACAACACATCGGTTTCCAACTGATAGACAGGCTTGTCGGTAATCTCAGGAAAGTCTCCGGAGACGTCAGTTGCCAGCCCCTGTTCAAAAGCGTTTTGAATATTGCTGGGGAAGCCACCTTTCACACCCACAGTCCAGCCATCAGCCCAGTTTGGCTGAAGCGGGTCAAAGGCACCAATATAGTCGCCGCCATCTAATACCAGAGGAGACGTTGGCATGGGGAAGTAACCATTGTCTTCCAGCATCAGTTCAGCCGGGGTCAGTACGGCGTTACCGTTTTGTGCTTCAAACCAGGCCTGGGTAGATCCGCCGCCAATGGTGTCATCACCGAAATTGTTTTCAGGTGTTGCGCAGGCTACGACAGAGTTAGTAATTGTCAGTTCGCCAGACTCTGCGTTCGCAATGGCTTCGTCGCCATTCACCCGCAGGCAGTTTTGCGCACCGTCCGGGCCGGTGATCACAACATTAGAAAGCACGCCTGCGGTGCCGTTGCGCAGACGGATACCGTTGGTGCCATCCGCAGTGACGATAGTGACGTTAGAAATTGTAGGTTTCGTCAGCGGCGTCCAGGCGGGGTTGTCTTCGTTGTTATCCGCTTCAATGGCATTGTCGCCACCTTCGCTGCTTTGCTGGATATACACATTGGTGGCACTGCCCGTCCAGCCAAATGACCAGTCCAGCGAATCATCACCAATGTCGGTCAGTACCACGTTGCTAACATTCACCGTACCGCCAAAGAACTCAATGCCGTCATCGAGGTTCTGGTGGACCTGAATATGGTTAACGGTGGTACCTGAACCGATACCCGCAAAGGAAATACCGTTTAGTTCGTCGCCCGATGCCAGTGCACGGCCAGCATGCTTGACCACAACGTACTCAAGAGTCCCGGAGTTATCTGCAGGATCATTACCGCCGTACAGACCGGCATCACCTTCTGCCGATATGCCGCAGTTTGTGAGTTCGTCTTCTGACGTTTGAGCGTCATCACCGGTGTTACACAGGTTGGTGGGTGCATTACCCAGTAATACCAGGCCACCCCACTGACCAATAGAGGTTTCCTGACCGGTTACATCCTGAATTGAGGTGAGCGTGATAGGCGCGGAAGCAGTGCCCGCCGCGTCAATTTGTGACCCACGGCGAACAACCAGAAAGTCGTCGCCTTCTTCCCCAATCAGTGTAGTGCCCGCTTCAATGGTCAGCGTGGCAGACTCTTCGTTATCGTTACCGACTGCGGTACGCCCTTTAATGATCCAGTGGATATCGCTGGTCAGCGTCATATCCTGGGTAATGGTCAGATCGGCGTCCATCCGGTAAACCGGCTTGTCTGTTATTTCAGGAAACTCGCTGGATACATCTGTCGCCACACCCAATGCTGCTGGTGTGTCGGCATCAGGATTGGTCGGCTCGGTAGGCGTAGGCGGTGTGGTTGGGTTAACCACTTCATCACCTTCATTGATATTGATATCGCCGCCGCAGCCGGCCAGAACAAGTGCTGCTGTGATGGCACTTACCTTGAAAACGTTACGAAATTCCATCAATTTCTCCAGTCTGTTTTCTTTTGCTGATTTAGGAACGGTTGGAAGGGTAAAGGACAAGAGTGACACTAATGTTACAGCTTAGATCGGATTCATAAAAAGTTCATGAAGAGTGGCTGACGTGGCGTGTGGCCGGGCCCTTCTTGACGAAACGCTGCAATCATAACCGGTCGAATTACCTTGCGAGCTGTACTGCCAGTGTCAGCATTGTGACATCCGGGCTTTTCTACTGGGGGTTGAGCAACCTGCGCTGGCGAAGCAGCACATCCTCCCGGATTGGAAAATAACCGTCACGCTCAACCTGTCGTTGCCCCTGCTTTGACAATATGAACCGTAAAAACTCCCGCTCGAGGGTTGGTAACGGTTCGCCCGGGGCTTTATTCACCACCAGGTAGAGAAAGCGCGAAAATGGATAACTTTCGTTACGCACGGTTTCTTTGGTTAACGGGGTCAGCGTATCGCGGGTTTCTCCCAGCGGCAATGCCTTGACACCTGCCGTCTTGTAGCCGTAGGCCGCGTATCCCATTGCGCCCTCACTGGATGCTACAGAAAGCACCACCGATGCTGATCCAGGCTGCTCATTAACCGTGTTTTTAAAATCCCCTTCACACAGCGCCATGATCTTAAATAGCCCGTAGGTACCGGACACGGAGTTCCGCCCAAACAGGCGGATCGGCGACTGATAACGATCGTGAGTGACGCCCAGTTGCTGCCAGCGCTCTATCGATGTGGAGGCACCGCAGTAGCGGGTTGCGGAAAAGGTTGCGTCCACTTCCTGTAAGGTCATGCCCGTCAACGGGTTTCGCCGCTCAACAAAGATCGCAATGGCATCCATTGCTACCCGCAGTACCAGTGGCGGGTAGCCGTGTGTACGCACAAAATCACGAATTTCACTGGGCTTGAGCTCGCGGCTCATCGGCCCGATAGTTGCCGTGCCCTCAATAAGCGCAGGCGGAGCAGTGGATGATCCGGACGCCTGGATTTGAAATTTCACCTGGGGATAGAGCTGCCGGAATTCCTGAGACCAAAACGTCATCAGGTTGGCCAGTGTATCTGAGCCCACCGATGTGATTTTGCCCGCGACGCCCGGCTGGCGCTCATAGTCAGGACCTTCGGCTACGACCGATACCGGCAAGATGCTTAACAGTGCAGCCACTGCCACGAACACGTTTCGCTTTAGCAAAACGCGCCTTAACCGATACAGACATTGCACCTTACTCACTCCTGCTCCGCAATGAGTTCATTGTCCAGCACAAAGAAAAATTCACTGCCCTCACCCACATTACTGGTAATCTCAAGCTGTGAATTATGATGACTGAGCACGTGTTTAACAATAGACAGACCAAGACCTGAGCCGCCGGTTTTGCGTGAGCGGGCTTTATCGACCCGATAGAAACGTTCGGTCAGGCGGCTTAGGTGGCTTTGGGGTATACCATCACCGTTGTCTTGCACCGAGAAACGTGCCCCCTGTGCCACACGCTGCCAGCGCACCACGATTTCACCCTGCGGCGGTGTGTAGTGCACCGCATTAAACACCAGGTTAGAACAGGCGCTGCGAAGCTCGGTCTCGACACCAAAGACTTTCAGCGACTCGTCCATGTCGAAGGTAATAGTATGCTGCTTGTCTTTATTCAGCGCCTGCGCCTCGCGTTCGATATGGGTAAGTACTGACGGCATATCAACGATATGCTCGTAAATACGTTCTGAACTTGCTTCGATGCGGGATAATACCAGCAGATCCTCAATCAAATTTTGCATACGCTGGGTCTGCGCGGTCATTTCGGTCATTGCTTTCTGAATAAACGGATTTTCCGCATCGCCCGGCGGCATAATTTCCAGGTAGCCATTGATCACGGTAAGCGGCGTGCGCAGCTCGTGAGACACGTTCGCTACAAAATCTTTTCGCATCGCTTCTAACTGCGATACCCGACTGACATCCCGGGCAATGAGCAACAGGTGTTCTTCACCATAGGGCATAATCCGGTATTCGAAGGTTTTATGGGTGTTGGTCGGCGATGGTACTTCAATGGGATACTGAAAATCACCGGCGTGAAAATAGTCGATGAAGTCCGGGTGACGCAGTAAGTTGTCCAACCGGCGACCGGCATCCTGCGGCCATTTTAGTCCCAGTTCCAGCCGGGCCAGACGGTTACACCAGATAATGCAGGCTTTGGCGTCCACCACCACCGCGGCGTCCGGTAACGCCTCAGAGCCCTCGCGAAAACGTTTTACCAGTGCGCCGAGCTCTTTGCGCTTATTACGGTTGCGGCGCTGCAGGTAATAAATGCCTTCGTAGATATGTTCCCACATGCCCCTGACGCTCGGCGGCGACATTTTCCGACTGTGCCACAGCCAGCGATTGAGTTTATACAAATGCCAGTAGTTAAACACCAGCAATAAGGTTGCGCCTACCGCGACGGCAAATAATAAGTCTTCCAGATACCATCCAATGATTGCGAAGACCAGCAGGTACAGCGCTAAACGCATTGAGCTTCTCAACCATGAGAATGGATAGTACATAGATTAACGACCTGTGCTTGTGAGAAATCTCTCTGGCAATAAGACAGCAATGGCTGCTCTATTGCGCGGTATCAGAGGATGCTAAATTTTGGTAGAAAACCGGTATCCGGCACCACGGACAGTTTGGATCATAGCATCATGTCCATGTTTGGACACAGCTTTACGCAAGCGGCGAATGTGCACATCAACAGTGCGATCCTCCACATACACGTTCGTACCCCAGACGTTGTCCAGTAATAACTCGCGGCTGTACACCCGTTCCGGGTGCGTCATAAAGAAATGCAGTAACTTAAATTCTGTTGGCCCCATGTCCAACGGCTCATCGTTAGCAATGACCCGGTGCGAGATGGGCTCCAGTTTCAGACCATTAAATTCAATGGGCACTTCGTTAGACGTCGGCGTTACCCGCCGCATCACGGCTTTGATCCGGGCAATCAGCTCTTTCGGCGAAAAAGGCTTAGTAACGTAATCGTCAGCGCCGGCATCCAGTCCACGGATTTTGTCTTCTTCCTCGCCTCGCGCGGTTAACATAATAACCGGGATGTCACGGGTAAATTCGTGCTGCTTTAGCGACTTCGCCAACTGCACACCACTCCCACCAGGTAACATCCAATCGAGTAATATAAGATCGGGATAAGGTTCACAAATCTTTTGCTGCGCGACATCGAAGTCTTCTGCTTCCACGGTATTAAACCCTGACTGCTCAAGCACAAACTTCAGCATTTCCCGTATCGGCGCTTCGTCCTCTACAACCAACACTGTTCGAGACATGTTTACTTTTCCGCTCATTATTAAAACGCCGCTATTATTAATGGGGTCTGTGACAGTTTTATTAAATGCATGACATTAATATGTCAAGTCTTGACCGCTCAACCTTTATACTGATGCTTGTTTCTTCAGGACTTTACGCATATTCTGACGCTAGCAAAGATGCGTATACGTAGTGAGTGCTTATCGCCGAGGGAGCCGGACGCTCATTCGTATCTGAATAAGAAGATAAGGAATAACGCGTGTTACAGGTGATTGGGTAAATGGCGACCGTTAAAACTGGACTGTCGAGAAAGCTGCTGACCCGGGTTTTGTCGGTTTACTTTGTTTTGACCCTGATTGTCACTATCGGTCAAATCTTTACTGAATACCTGAGTACCAAGGATCACGTTGAAGACGAGCTACAGACGCTGAAAAACACCTTTTCAACCAGTCTGACCCGCGCCATCTGGGAGCTAAACCATCCTCAGGCCCGCTCTATTGCCGAAGGATTGATGGAACTTCCCATCGTTGAAGGGGTGCAGGTACGCGACGAAAACGGCGACTACATTGCCGACAACGGACTGACCATCGCATTATCCCGAGAGCCGATTAATGACGGTGTATTGCGCGACCATGCAGGCGGTGTATTCAGTTACAGCTTTCCCCTGGTGTTTGAATTTTCCGGACGCGAATCTACTGTCGGAGATGTCACCCTTTACTCAAGTTTCGACACCATTTTCAGCCGAATTGAAGTTGGCATATTTTTCCTGGTGGGCAATGCCATTGTTAAAACGGCGTTTCTGGTCTTTTTGTTTATGACTGCCTTTCGCAATATGTTGTCGGTACCGCTGGCAGAAATAACCGACCAAATGAGCAGTTTCGATCCTGAGCATCCCGAGGAAAGCCGCATTCGGGTGCAGTTAGAAGACGACAACGAGTTGCAGCAACTTAAAGACTCCTACAATCAGGTCATTGAGGATCTGATTGCCTCCCAGGACAAACTCCGGGGCACCCAGGAAGCGTTGAAGTTCGCCAACAAGAAACTTGATGATCAGAATCTGATCCTTGAACAGGAAGTTGCGAAAAAGACCGCGTCACTGTCACAGATCATGCTGGATCTCGAGCAGCAAAAGGATGAGTTGATTGCCAACCAGCGTGAATTACGTCAGGAAAATGAAAACCGTCAGTACATTGAGAGTGAGCTGAGAAAACGTAACGCCGAACTGGCCAGATCCAATGAAACCCTGCAAATGGCCAAAGACCAGTTACTTGACTCTGAACGCATGGCCTCGTTGGGCGGGTTAGTGGCCGGTATTGCCCACGACGTGAATACGCCGCTTGGCGTAGGGGTAACTGCCGCCAGTTTTCTGGAGGAGCGTCTGCAAACCCTGCACACCGAGTACACGAATAAATCCCTTACCAACAAGTCTATGGCGGCCTTTTTTGAAGAAGCCGAACAAACGACGCACTTATTAATGTCTAACCTCAACCGCGCGTCAGAACTCATCGCCAGTTTCAAGCAGGTTGCCGTCGACCAGACCGGTGAAGCAGAGCGGGTGTTTAATCTTAACGACTATCTGCATGAAGTGCTGCAGTCATTACAGCCCAGCTTTAAACACTGCAAGCATGAGGTTGCGATTGATTGTCCGCCTGACCTCGAAATTCGCTGTGCCCCGGGAGTGATCGCTCAGGTAGTGACGAACATGATTATGAACTCTATCGTTCATGCCTTCGATGACGACGAGCAGGGGCATATCACCCTGAATGTCAGTGAACAGGACAATGAGGTTCTGATGGTTTACCAGGACGACGGCCGGGGGATGAGCGAAGAGCACCTGGCGCGTATTTTCGATGCCTTCTTTACAACCCGTCGAAGCGAGGGCGGCAGTGGACTTGGCACCCATATCATGTACAACCTGGTGACGCAGGCACTGGCCGGACGTATTGAAGCTACCAGTAAACCTGGCGAGGGCCTCACATACACCATCCGCTTCCCGAAACGGGAACTT
Source organism: uncultured Alteromonas sp. (assembly GCA_964508695.1). Taxonomy (GTDB): domain Bacteria; phylum Pseudomonadota; class Gammaproteobacteria; order Enterobacterales; family Alteromonadaceae; genus Alteromonas. Next base: position 5,170 of record CAZDUT010000041.1, on the reverse strand, counting down.
AGCTGATCGACGTTGAGCGTTGCGCACACTCGTGGCGATTGGTACGCTTGCCAGCCATTTTCACTTAAGACTGACAAGACATGTGGTTTAAAAACGTCAAACCTTATCAACTGACTCAACCGTTATCGCTGGATGACGAGGATCTCACCCGGCTGCTCAACGAGCACGCGTTCCGTCCCTGTGGCAGTCAGGACCTTGCAACCATGGGCTTCGCGTCGCCGTTCTCGCAGGCTCGCGGTGGCAACGCCATGTTTCATAAAGTCCAGCAGCGCTACTGGTTCACGGTAAAAAAGCAGGAAAAGATTTTACCTGCTGCGGTGGTTAACGCCGAGCTGGACGAGAAAGTCGCGCAAATTGAGATAGAAACCGGATCACCGGTGGGCAAAAAAGCGAAGTCTGACCTTAAACAGGAAATCCAGACTCGACTGCTACCTCAGGCCTTTACCAAAAACTCCTTCACCCATGGTTTTATATCCTTAGGAGATAACCTGGTGGTGATTGATGCGTCTGCGGACGGCACAGCCGAAGCCTTCCTTGCACTGTTGCGCAAAGCCCTGGGCTCATTACCCGTAGTACCGTTGAGTCGCAGCAGCCTGCAAAGTGAGCTGACACACTGGCTGACCGACGCTCCTCCGGAGCAGATATCTCTGTTGGAAGAGGCCGAACTGAAGTCCTCGGATGATTCGCAAAGCGTCATCCGCTGCAAGAATGTGCCGCTGGACAGTGATGAAATTACGGTCCACCTTGAAAGCGGTAAGCTGGTTCAGAAAGTCGCCTTTGAGTATGCGGACGCACTTACTGCTGTGATGACCGAAGACGGGGCCGTCAAGCGACTCAAGTTCACCGACCGCATTAAAGAAGAAACTGATGATATTCCAAAAGACCAGGTGGAGGCCCGGCTTGATGCTGAGTTTGCGCTGATGTCCGCGGAAATCTGTGAGTTACTGAATTACCTCAGACAAGAACTGAAACTCAGCACTGACGCGCTGTAACCATGATCTGTCACCGCCAGCGCTGGCGGTGACGACCTGCTTTCCTGTCACGTCCCCTGCTCTGACGGGTAATGGATCACGCTGGTAAATCGCGTGAGCCCTGCCTCATCACGGTAACCGTGTTCCTGATCGGCATGCAGTAAAAATGACTCCCCCTGACGGACCACCGTCCAGGCATTATCTGACAGTACACCAAGTTGCCCTTCCACCACATACAAGTGCTCTGTCACGCCCGGCTGATGCGCCGGCGACAATTGTGCATGGTATTCACTCAAGGTCAGTTCAAACATTTCAAGCTGGGTAGTTGCCGAAAAGCCAAACAGTGTTTTTACCTGCATATGCGGGTCGTGCTCAAACGCCTCGATATGACTATGGGCAGGATCAGGGGGCGCGGCGAGCAATGACGAGAACGAGCACTTTAGCCCAGTGGCAATTTTCCACAGCGTTGCGATTGTCGGGCTCGACTCCTGTCGCTCAATTTGTCCCAGCATCGCCTTAGATACACCTGTGGCATCGGCAGCTTTATCCAGCGACCAGCCTTTTTGTTGCCTGCGAGCACGCAACTGACTGGCGATGTGAGAACTAATTTCCGGGATAGCCATGCAAACCTCTCTTGTGCGCTATAACGCACAATGCTATTGTCCAAGCTGTGCGCTATAGCGCACAGTGTGTTAATGCTGTCACATTCATCGCTTCCTGAACAGGAGAAACGTATGAAACCACTGCGACTACCGCATCTGTCGGCGGGGTTATCGGCCGTCATTGTCGGTTATAGTTCAGCCGTAGTGCTGGTCATCGAAGCGGCTCGCGCGGCCGGTGCAAATGACATCCAGGTAATTAGCTGGCTGACAGCGTTAGGCTTAGGTATGGGTATTACCTGCATTGCGTATTCCTGGCAGAGTAAGATGCCGGTGGTGACAGCCTGGTCTACGCCTGGGGCCGCATTTCTTATCGGCAATGTTCAGGGTTTTTCACTGGGTGAGGTTATTGGTGCTTGCCTGATAAGTGCAGCGCTCACCTTGTTTTGCATCAGTTTCCGGCAGGTATTTGCACTTATCGAGCGTATTCCCTCTGCACTGTGCGCCGCCCTGCTGGCCGGCATACTTATCCCTAGCTGTCTGAACCTGTTTATGGATGCCGAGCACTCTCCCTGGCTGGTTAGTGGTTACCTGCTGCTGTACTTTGTCGGCAGGCGCTATTTTCCCCGCTATTTAATGCTCGTTTTGCTGGTTATCTCGGTGGTGGTAATTTC
>CAZDUT010000041.1:0-2916 GCA_964508695.1 uncultured Alteromonas sp. | reverse complement strand
ACAACTGTCGGCTGACCCTTACCCGTCATTCAGCTGGCCCGTGCTTGTCTGGCAGTCGCCGGAGTTTTCTTTATCAGCCACCGTCTCACTGGCGATCCCTCTCTTCTTAGTTACCATGCTGTCACAGAACCTGCCGGGTATTGCTATTCATTTAATGCACAACTACCGGCCTAACCACCAGTATATCCTTGGCTCGCTGTCAGTTGTGCAGGCGCTGCTTGCCCCGTTCGGCGGGTTTACCTTCAACCTGGCAGCAATTACTGCTGCATTATGTATGGGCAAAGACGTAGATGATGAGCACGGTATGCGCTATAAAGCGGCTATCGTTGCCGGGTTTGGTTACCTGCTGATGGCACTGCTGGCATCGCTGGTGGTGGTACTATTTCTGGCAATGCCGCCCGTCATCGTGCATTTGCTGGCTGGTCTGGCGCTGCTGGCAACGCTCCATGGCGCGCTGGCGCAAGCCATAACCGAAGAGGCGACACGAAACGCAGCATTGATTGTTATCCTGTGTAGCGCATCAGGGGTAACAGTAGCCGGCTTATCTGCCCCGGTACTGGGATTGATGTTCGGTTTACTGGCGTACGCATTTGAACGTCGCCCACCAGCCAAAAACGCCAGCTAATGCTGGCGTTTTTTCTGATAGACTGACCTCAGGATTAGCTGAAAATTTGCTTGGCGGAATCGGACAACTCTTTGAATTCATCAGAACTTAAGGTGCCCACCTCTTCAATCGCGCCCCGCTGAACCGCCAGGTTGAGCACCGCATCTTTCTGCTTTTCAAACTGACCGGCTTGCGCAGCGCCGATCCGTACAAAGTCAATGTAAGACAATTTGTCAGGAATAACGCCCAGATCGCGCCAGTTCTCCGCCGTATTAATGAATTCCTCTCCGAAGCCCCACTCGCGCATAATACTTCCGCCTATGCGCCCGGACAGTTTATCAATCGCAACTTCAAGGAAGGTCGGGTTGGCAAAAACTTCCTCATGCCGCTCCGCTTCGGTAAGAATAGGCAGGACGCCAATATTGTACACCAGCGCCGCCAGCGTCATGGTGTCCATACTGAGGTCGCGGTTACGGGTACGCTGGGTGTAAAGTTGCAATGCTGACATTGCGTTTCCTACCACGGCGACCGTGTTTTGCCACTCCCGCTCCATATACTGACCCACTACATCATTTTTGGATACAAACAGTTGTTCCATGGCCAGCGCCGTGGCAATACTTTTAATTTGCCGCAGACCAATACGGGTCACCGCCTGGCTCACGGAGTTTACTTTTACCGTGCGGCCCATATAGGCACTGTTCGCAATGCGGATCATGCGGGCGCTCAGTGACGGGTCCTGCTCAATAACGGCGCCCATCTGATTAAGGTTAATATCCGGATCATCTGCCGCCTTTCGCACTTCCAGTGCAATTGCAGGGAGCGTAGGCAACACCAGGGTGTCATTATTAATTTTCTCAACCAGAATGGTCAGAAGTGCATTTTGTGTAGACATAGTCTTACCTTATTGTTGAGCCCATTGCGTATACCAATGGTGAGTGTATACGACCTAAGGGTGGCTGCCAGGATCATCCTTGTTTCTGATTGGCCTTACCGCTGGGTCAGCGTAGCAAGGTACATAAAGGTCAGGATATCAGCTATACCGACAGTAAATAACAATTTAAGCAAAAAATTGCTATTATCCAAAAGCCTAAGAACGACGCCGTAGGTCTAATCTGCCCTTACACCTCTGTCGGCCTGAGTTGTCAAAAGGGGAGTAAATGACGGTGATTAACCGCCACGGTTCGGTTTACTTCTGTGAATACAATAACAAATTATAAAACTGTTGCATCAAGTGACGCCTGAGACAGGCAGTTAACGGTGCACATGACAACTAACAAGAGAAGGCTATGAGATCAAGATTGCTTCCATTAACCAAGCTTAGTGTTGCCCTATCCACAGCACTGCTCCTCGGTGCCTGTAACCCTGCGCCAGAATCAACAACGACACAACCACAAGATGCTGCGCCACAGCAACAAAAGACAGCGCCGGAGGCTGACAATGCCCACGAGCTGCTGGTCGATGAAAAACGCCTGTCAATTTATCAGCCTGTTACCCTTAACAGTGATCTGTCCCACCTCAGTGATAATCAGAAACAGATGCTGAGCGTGCTGATTGATGCATCAAAAATCATGGACAACCTGTTTTGGCAGCAAGCTTTTTATGAAGATAAGTCTGCGTTTTTAAGCGAACTTAAGAATGAGGATATCCGTCATTTCGCATCTATCAACTATGGCCCCTGGGATCGTCTGAATAACGAAGCGGCTTTCCTGTCTGGCTTTGAAGAGAAGCCACTGGGCGCTGAGTTCTACCCTCACGATATGACCAAAGACGAGTTTGAAGCCTGGGAGTCAGAAGACAAACGTGGCCTGTACTCACTGGTCAGACGCGACGAGCAGGGCAACCTGATGACCATCCCTTATTCTGAGGCCTATGCTGAACCGTTGAAGAGAGCTGCGGATTTGCTGCGTCAGGCCGCTGAACTGGCTGAGGATGACGCCTTTGCCAACTACCTGAGCCTGCGCGCAGACGCCCTGCTGTCCAATGACTACCTGGCGTCTGACATGGCTTGGATGGATATGAAGTCCAATCCGGTCGAGCTGGTTATTGGTCCCATCGAAACCTATGAGGATCAACTGTATGGCTACCGGGCGGCGTTTGAAGCTTACGTACTTATTAAAGACAAGGAATGGAGCGATAAACTGGCCAAGTATGCTGAGTTCCTGCCGGAACTGCAGCGTGGGCTGCCGGTTGCCGAAGATTACAAAGCAGAAATGCCTGGCTCAGATGCCGACCTGAACGCTTATGATGTCATTTACTACGCCGGCCATTCCAACGCAGGCAGTAAAACCATTGCCATTAATCTTCCAAACGCT
>CAZDUT010000040.1:0-18259 GCA_964508695.1 uncultured Alteromonas sp. | reverse complement strand
TTCGTCACGCAACATACCGTCTCAAAAAACGTTATGTGTTGATCTGGTTCAAATAACCGGTACTTTTATACTGATGAAGGAAACAAGGCTGAATATGCATAGCAGGCTACTTGCGCTTACTTTACTGCCGTTACTGATGCTGCAGGGGAGGAGCGTCCGAAAACGTACGCCCCGGCTACCGGAAGCAGCAGGCTCGCGTGAGGGGGTTGCTGGCACTGGAGCCTCCCTTACGCTATGGATAGCGGGCGACTCAGCAGCAGCCGGCGTGGGGGTAGATAATCAGAACGAGGCCTTGAGCGGACAATTAGTACACCGACTGGCCAGCAGTTTCAGGGTTAGCTGGCAATGCCATGCCAAAACGGGTTACGACGCCAACGATATCATTGAGCTACTTGGTAATTTGCCAAACCAACGTGTTGATATTTTGGTGTGTTCGGTGGGCGTAAACGATGCCGTGGCCTTTCGCTCACAAAAGCGCTGGCTTTGTGACATAAAAGCACTGCATCGACTGGCCCGTTCACGCTTTGGGGTTTCCCGGTTGATAATGAGCCAGATCCCGCCACTGCAACATTTTCCGGCACTCCCCACGCCGCTGAATGTTGTATTGGGTAAGCATGCGGCTGCGCTTAATCAGGTGTTGGTTGACTATGCTGCGCTTCACAACGACATAACCGTTGTCGACACCCCGCCAGAGGGGGTTAGATCAATGATGGCCAGCGATGGTTTCCATCCCGGGCGGCAGGGATATCAGTACTGGGCTGACAATATTGCTGCGCATATACGCACATTGCCCTTTCCACGAGGCAGTCGTGACAGGGTACATGAACCACACCGCTAATGAGGTAATCAGCAAGTTAGGCGATCAGAACCTGTATCGGGCAGGTATTAGTAACCGACAAGCGAATAGAAAAAAGAGTATGAATAACCATCTGTTACATATGCTACGTGAGTGGCAACCGCTAAAACGTCAGTGTCGGTGGGTACTGGGCGTCATTTATAAAACCGAGGGCTCCTGTTATCGCAAAGCAGGCGCAATGATGCTAATCAGTAGCGATGGACACCAGTTAGGCGTGCTTAGCGGTGGCTGTCTGGAAACCGACATCCATAAGAAAGCCCGGCGCGTGATGGACGATGCTGAGCCTCGTTTTGCTACTTACGATGACGAAGATGAACACGATATTGCTTTCCAGCTAGGTGTAGGGTGCGGTGGGGTTGTGCACGTCGCGCTGGTACCGGTGACGGGTGACAATACGTTTTTACATTTTGACGGCCTGCTTGCCTCGCTGGAGCAGGCCATCCCCTGCTTCTGGCAGCTCAATGTAGGCGACGCTGTCAGTGCGAAGGTCACACAGGATGCCCCGTCGACGGGGCTCGCGGTTGCCCCTGCAGAATTCGTTGGAAAAGTCGGGGAAGATGGCGTTTTGACCTGTCGCTGCGCACCACCGGTACACTTGCTGATAGTGGGCGCAGGGCTGGACGCTACCGATGTCGCCAGGCTTGCGACAGCACTTGGCTGGCAGATCAGTGTGTGGGATCCACGGCCCGGTAAGGCGCACAGTGCGCTGCAGATGAGCGCAGTGACTGTGATAAAAGGCAGCGAAAAAGCTACGTTGCAGCAGTATGTCGCCGAACACGGGGTGCACGCCGCGATACTGATGTCGCATCATCGTGATGTGGACGCCATGGCATTATCTGCGCTCTCACCGACACCTGTTGGCTATATTGCCATGCTGGGACCACCGCACAGGCGAAGTGAGATCCTGGGGTTAGCCGGCCTCGATGAACAGGGCATTGGTCAGCGTCTCTTCAGCCCGGCAGGGCTCAACATCGGCGGTGAGTTGCCAGAAAGTATCGCATTATCAGTCATTGCAGAGTGTCACGCGTCGCTTTATCAGCGCAGGGGAGAATCGTTAAGCCAGAAGCTGTAGATGATTAATACAGGCAGTCAGCAAAGCTGGCAGGCAGCACGCGGGTAAGCACATAGGTTTTCATGATTTACCTATATTCATATTAATAATTAAACTTATTCGGCGGGATTCTCTACTCTTTGGGCATAGACTTTCACGCAGGTTAGGTATGACTACACTGTATATCGTTAGGCACGGACAAGCGTCGTTCGGCTCTGAGAATTACGACAAACTCAGTGAACTGGGTAAAACGCAATCGAGCTATCTCGGACAGCATTTTGCAGAGCGCGAGCTTACCTTCGATAAGCTAATTACCGGCACACTGACCCGTCACCGTGAGACTGCGCAGGGGATCCGCAAAACGTTGGGAAGTTTACCGCAGCCCGAAGAGCTTGAGGCGTTAAATGAGTTTGACTTTATGGCAGTGGTAAATCGTTATCTTGCTATGAACCCTCAAGCGAAACCTAGCCATCAAGCCACGGCAAAAGATTACTACCGAATCCTCAAACAGGCCATGCTAGCCTGGTCTGGCGGGGAACTGACGTTAGCAAATGAACAGGAAAGCTGGTCGCAGTTTGAGTCACGGGCTGCGCGAGCACTTGCCCGTATCAGCGAAAGTGGTCCCCAACGGGTTCTGGTGGTCACCTCTGGTGGAGTGATCGCCATGCTGCTCAAGCATGTGCTGGGTTATCCGGCGCAGTCGGTGGTGAAAATGAACCTGCAAATACGCAATGCCAGCGTCACCGAATGCATTGTAACGAAAAGCGGGCATTACCTTAGTAGCTTCAACAACATCGCCCATCTTGATCATCCCGACCGGCAACATGCCATTACTTACAGCTAGCAGGGAACTATTATGAATTTTGAATACAACGATACAACAAATGCACTACTGGCAAAGCTCGATAGCTTTATGCAGGAGGAAGTGTACCCCATTGAGACTGCTTACCTGGACGCGGTAGCAAATAGCGCCACACGCTGGCGCACGCCTCAGATGATGGAGGCACTCAAAGACAAAGCACGTGATGCCGGCTTATGGAACCTGTTTTTGCCCGAGGAGTACAAGCCATACGGAGCCGGTCTCACCAATCTCGAGTATGCGCCGTTGTGTGAGTTGATGGGGCGCATTCCCTTTAGCGCAGAAATCTTTAACTGCAGTGCACCGGATACCGGCAATATGGAAGTGTTGGCCAAGTATGGTACGGATGATCAAAAGGCGCGCTGGCTGGAGCCGTTGCTAAACGGTGAGATCCGTTCGGCCTTTGCCATGACCGAGCCGGCAGTGGCGTCCAGTGATGCAACCAACATTGAAACCGCCATTACCCGCGATGGCGATCATTATGTGATCAATGGACGTAAGTGGTATACAAGTGGTGCGATGAACGATAACTGCAAAATTATGATTGTGATGGGCAAAACCGATCCGTCGGCGGCGCGTCACGCGCAACAGTCGCAAATTCTGGTGCCAATGGACACACAAGGTGTGACGGTTGTACGCCCCATGGCGGCTATGGGCTATTATGATGAGCCGGTGGGTCACGCTGAAGTGGTGTTTGATAACGTGCGGGTACCGGCAGACAACCTGATTTTGGGAGAGGGCCGCGGTTTTGAAGTGGCGCAGGGGCGCTTAGGCCCGGGGCGTATTCACCATTGTATGCGGCTTATCGGCTGTGCGCAGCGAGCACTTGATCTAGCCTGCCAGCGGGTTGCCGGCCGCGAAGCCTTTGGCAAGCCCTTAGGAGCACAGCAATCGGTCCGCGAAAGTATTGCGCAAATGTACTGCGATATTGAGCAGGCACGACTATTAACGTTGAAAGCCGCCGACAAAATGGATCGCTACGGCAACAAAGTTGCCCGTGATCTGATAGCCGCGATTAAAATTGTAGCGCCAAAAATGGCGTGCAAAGTGATTGATGAGGCGATTCAGATGCATGGCGCGATGGGCACCAGTCAGGATTCACCCTTGGCCGCAATGTACGCATATGCAAGAACGGTCAGGCTGGCCGATGGCCCGGACCAGGTGCATATGATGCAGCTCGGGAAAAACCGTATTGCAGAAACTCAATCAGCGAAGGAGGCACTGTGACCCCCCATCAATTGGATTTGGCATCACTGCAACCTTACCTCAGCCAGCATTGCCCTGAACTGGGTAATGTGACCGGTGCAGAAAAATTCAGCGGCGGGCAGTCAAACCCGACATTTTTGCTCGACACCAGTGAAGGCCAATTCGTGCTTCGTCGCCAGCCCCCGGGCAAGTTACTAAAATCTGCGCACGCGGTTGACCGCGAATACCGCGTGATGGCAGCACTGGCAGACATTGAGGTACCGGTGCCCAAGGTCATTCATCTGTGTAAAGACACGGATGTGCTGGGCAGTATGTTTTACATTATGGAGTACGTCACGGGGGACATCTTCTGGACGAGTGCGCTGCCAGAGGCATCCTCGCCAGAAGTTCGCGCGCACATGTACGATCAGATGAATCAGGTACTGGCAGCGCTGCATAATGTCGATATTCACAAGGCCGGGTTAGAGGGTTACGGCAAGCCAGGAAATTATTTTGAACGGCAGTTGTCACGCTGGACTCAGCAATACCGTGCCTCAGAGCTTGAGCGCATTGATGAAATTGAAACACTAATCCGCTACCTCGAAGACAACGTGCCTGACGACGATGGTCAGGTGGCACTGGTCCACGGTGATTTTCGCCTTGATAACATGATTTTCAGCCAGGCTGAAAAGCCGGAGATCATCGCAGTTCTCGACTGGGAATTGTCTACACTGGGACACCCTTACGCAGATTTGGCCTACCAGTGTATGCAGTTACGCTTACCCTCTGACCTGTCACTGGCACCCGGGTTAGGCGGGCTTGACCGCGATAAGCTGGGTATCCCTTCAGAGCAAGCCTATGTCAAAGCCTATTGTGAACGCCGGGGAATTGAGCATATAGATAACTGGACCTTCTATCTGGCCTTTAGTTTTTTCCGTTTGGCAGCAATACTTCAGGGAGTCGTTAAGCGCGCTCACGACGGTAATGCGTCCAGTAATAAAGCCATGGAGCTGGGAAAAATGGTGCGGCCACTGGCTGCAATGGCGACCAGTCTGATAAACGACAACCCGTAAATCACCGGTAACACGCAGGTAACACACAGTGTGTGCTGCGACACCATGAACGCGATGGTAATGGAGATATAATGAAAGCAGTTATTTGTGAAGAATTCGGACCAATTTCCCAGCTTAAATTCAGTGAAATGCCGGATCCTCAGGCGGAAAAAGGTCAGGTTGTGATTGATGTTGAAGCCTCTGGCGTTAATTTTCCAGATGGCTTGCTTGTGCAGGGGCTTTACCAGATGCAGCCGGACTTTCCCTTTGTGCCTGGCAGTGAAGTGGCGGGGACGGTGAGTGAACTTGGCGACGGTGTCAGCCACTTAAGCGTCGGCCAGCGGGTCATCGCCGTGAATAACCTTGGTGGCTATGCCGAGAAAATGTGCGTGTCCGCCAGACAGGTTATTCCGTTACCTGAAGGGATCCCTGCCACTGAAGCGGCAGCCCTGGTAACGGCGCACGCCACGGCGCATCATGCGCTGAAACAGCGGGCTAAGCTCAGGCCCGGCGAGACGCTGGTTGTCACCGGGGCGGCAGGCGGAACGGGTCTTGCCGCCGTGCAGATTGGCAAAGCGCTGGGGGCGAATGTAATTGCAGTGTGCTCTACGGAAGAAAAGCTGGCACTGGCTAAAGAGCATGGCGCCGATATTCTGATCAATTATCAGCAGCAGGATCTGAAAGAAACCCTGAAAGAAATCACCGAAGGGCGCGGTGCTGACGTTGTTTACGAGTGTGTGGGCGGCGATGCCTTTGATGCCTGTAGCCGGAGTATGGCCTGGGGGGGACGGTTACTGGTAGTAGGCTTTGCCAGTGGCGAAATTCCCAAGTTTCCCGTCAACCTTGCTCTGGTAAAAGGTTACTCTTTGGAAGGTGTATTCTGGGGCTCATTTACCCAGCATGAACCTCAGGTCTTTGCTGACAATATGAAAGAGCTGTTTGGCTGGTACCTGCAAAAGCAGGTGAAAGTGGTAGTGGATGAGGTTTTGCCACTTGAGAAAGCCACTCAGGCGCTGGAAAAGGTGATGAACCGCCAGGTGAAAGGAAAAATGGTATTGACCCCATAGCCTCTGAGAGGGCAGTTATTCCGTATCGATGGCATATAAAAAAATCCGCAGCGTCGCTGCGGTCGTGCCCCAGGGATGGGCCATTGGAATAGAGTCCGTCGGGCTGGACGCCTAGCCTTTTTTGCCAGGCAGTGCGCGGTGCGCCAACGTGTTAGTCTCAATGTTCACAGAACGACTGGCAGAACGTTGAGATAAGTCTAAAACAGCGTCAGCATGGACAGCATGACGGAGCTTTTTTTGCATATTTTTTTCATCCGCGGATTGTGCCGGGGCCTCTGTTGCCAGGGCACTGAAAGTAACGCTCAATGCAAAAAAGAAGGTAAGTTTTTTCATAGTGATAAAAACATCGGGAGTGAACTAACACTCCCTCAGTCGGTTTGCTTGTTTGTTCATGTTCATTAAAACAAGCTCAGAAAAGATTGCCAGATCATCGGCTATACACAGGTATGGTAAAAAATACCCTACCAGGCGGTAACCCCCCCATCGATGGCGATGGACTGCCCATTCATGTAACTGTTCATTGGTGAAAGCAGTAGTACCATAGCATTAACGACTTCCTGAGGGTCGGCCAGACGCTTCATTGGACTGCCTGCAGCCAGCTGGTCGCGGGCTTCTGTCGATGTATAGCCGTCCATGTCGAGAATGTTGGTGGGGCTGTAGAAGGGGCATATTGCATTCACTCTCACATTTTTGCGGCCATATTCCACGGCGGCAGTGCGGGTCACGCCAATGACTGCATGCTTAGCAGCGGCATAGGCTGCGCCTTTGGGCGCTCCACCAAGCCCCGCCAGTGAGCTGACGTTCAATACATGGCCACGGCCATGCTTCAGCATCGCCGGGATCTGGTACTTCATGCCAAACATCACACCTTTCAGATTCACCGCCATTTGCTGATCAATGATTTCCTCGGTCATGGTATGGGTGGGACCGGGCGTGTGCGCAATACCGGCGTTGTTTACAGCAATATCCAGCTGACCAAACTCTGAAACAGCAGCATTTACCAGCTTACTGGCCAGTGATTCGTCGGCCACATTACCGGCCATCGCAATGACCCTGGTGTGGGTGTCCAGGGCGTCTTTACAGGCAGACAGGTTAGCCTCGTCAATATCACTGATGACCAGTCTGGCCCCGCGGCTGGCCAACTCCCCGGCAAGCAGTCGGCCAAAGCCTTTCGCTGCACCGGTGATGAGCACAACCTGTTCGTTAAAATCGAGTAGTGTGTCCATGGCAATTTGCCCCTTAGTCAAATGAAGTTACGGGCTCCTCCATGTTATAGAGATGGATAACTCTCAGTCTGGCGCGCCCTGATGTGTTGTTTCAAAAAAGCACTCATCGCCGGACCTGTCAATGTTCGTTGTAGTCGCGGTGTGATGAACCTGGCTGTCCGTGCGCGTGTCAGGAAGGCAGCGCTGTATTATTAAAAATTGTGATGCAGTTCTATAAAGCCAATAAACTTGGCTGATTTGAATTGCTGCCCTACCATCAGATGAATTGGGTCAAAAGGGAACAGTAAAATGTCTGAGACACAGAGTCTGGTTGGCTATGATGTGCAGGGCGCTATAGCCACGGTTACGTTAAACAATGCGCCGGTGAACGCGCTCTCCTGTGCAGTCAGAACGCAACTGCGCGACAGTGTGAACGACGCGATCAACAATTCAGCCGTGTCGGCCATAGTTATTACCTCGGCGTTACCATTATTCAGTGCCGGCGCAGATATCAGCGAATTCAGCCAGCCGCCACAGTCTCCCATGTTACCTGATGTGCTCAATGCCATAGAACAGTCTCCGAAGCCTGTTATTGCGGTTTTACCTGGGCCCGCATTTGGTGGCGGTCTGGAGCTGGCGCTGGCATGCCATTACCGCATTACTGTTGCGGCAAATAAAGTCGGTCTGCCGGAAGTGAATTTAGGGATCCTGCCCGGCGCGGGAGGCACCCAGCGACTGCCTCGTCTGAGCGATGTAAAAACATCGCTGGATATGATTGTTACTGGCAAACCGCAGCCGGTACTGTCGCTCAGCGGGGTGTTCGACAAAATTGTCGATGGTCCTGAACACTTATCGGACGAAACATACGCGTTCATCCAGTCGCTGTCTGACAACGCGGTACGTCGTACTTCAGAGATGCCACTGACGATGGATGATGACACGCAGGCGGTGTTTGATCAGTATCGGGCCGGTATTGAAAAGAAAATGAAAGGTTTTTACGCACCGTTGCAGTGTATCGACGCAGTAAAGGCGGCGTTCACGTTGCCTTTTGATGAGGGCCTGAAACGTGAGCAGACGTTGTTTATGGCGTGTATGGATACACCTCAGGCCAGAGCCCAACAGCATTTCTTTTTTGCTGAACGCGCTGCCGGGCATGTCAGTGATTTTGATAAAGCCACCAGTGTTCGGAATGTCGAAAGCGTTGCGGTGATCGGTGCGGGCACCATGGGCGGCGGTATCGCGATGAACTTCGCCAATGTGGGTATTCCGGTGACCCTGGTAGAGCGAGAACAGCAGGCACTGGATAATGGCCTCACCATTATCCGTAATAATTATGAAAATACTGCCCGTAAAGGGCGCATATCAGAGAGCGACGTCGAGCAGCGGATGGCGATGATAACGCCGACGACCGACATGTCTGCAATTGGTCAGGCGGATCTGGTTATAGAGGCAGTGTTTGAAAAGCTGAGCGTGAAACAGGATGTGTTTAAAACGCTCGACGAGCTATGTAAACCCGGTGCCATTCTGGCCACCAATACCTCGACGCTGGACGTCAATGAAATAGCGGCAGTCACCTCACGGCCTGATGATGTCATCGGTCTGCACTTCTTCTCGCCGGCCAATGTTATGAAATTGCTGGAGGTGGTAAAAACCGATTCAACCAGCGCCGAAGTGATTAAAACCTGCATGCAACTGGCTAAACGCATCCGCAAGGTACCGGTGTTGGTCGGTGTATGTTTCGGGTTTGTGGGTAACCGCATGCTTGAGCCCTATGCCCGCGAAGCCAACCGATTACTGCTTGAGGGCGCCAGCCCCGAGCGAATCGACAAAGTTATTACCGACTTCGGGATGCCAATGGGGCCCTTTACCATGGGGGACATGGCCGGGCTGGATATCGGTTACTTTGTGCGCCAGTCACGCCAACAGGAAATTGCCCATGATCCCAGCTATGCGGTGGTCTCTGATCGCCTGGTTGAACAAGGTCGGGTAGGGCTTAAAGCAGGCAAAGGCGTCTACTTGTATGAGAAGGGAAGCCGGGTACCTGTGCCGGATCCAGCGGTTATCGAGTTAGCAGCGTCTGAAGCCGAGCGGCTGGGGATCACCCGGCGTGATGATATCAGCGATGAGGAAATTCTCGTGCGTTGCGTTTACACCCTTATTAACGAAGGTGCACAAATCCTCGAAGAAGGCATTGCGGATAAGCCCAGCGATATTGATGTGATTTACGTGTATGGCTATGGTTTTCCGGTATATCGGGGCGGCCCCATGCATTATGCCGACGAAACCGGGCTTGAGCATGTCAAAGCTAAGCTGGATAAGTATCGCCAACAGTGTGGTGAATATGGCGAAATGTGGCTTAAGCCCGGTTCGTTAATCAACCAGCTGGCGAAGTCAGAGAGTACGTTTGCAGCCTACCAAAAGGAAAACAACCATGCGTGATGCCGTTATCGTCAGTACTGCCCGAACGCCCATTGGGCGGGCTTACAAAGGTGCTCTGAACAATCTTCCGGCGCCGTCGCTGGGAGGTCATGCAATAGCGCATGCGGTAAGCCGGGCGGGTATAGAGCCACAGAGTGTGGAAGATGTGATCATGGGCTGCGCGCTGACACAGGGGACAGGCAGCATGAATATTGGCCGTCTGGCCGGGTTAGCGGGAGGTCTGCCGGTAACGGTACCGGGGATGACACTGGACCGACAGTGCAGTTCAGGCATGTATGCTATTGCTACTGCCGCAAAACATATCCAGTGTGGTGAGGCTGACATTATGGTCGCCGGCGGCCTTGACAGTATTTCGCTGGTGCAAAATGAACATATGAATATGTACCGTGCGAGCGATCCGGCGCTCGTCGAGCGTCATCCTGATATTTATATGCCAATGCTCAAAACCGCTGAGGTCGTGGCAAACCGCTACAACATCAGTCGCGATAGTCAGGATGAATACGGCTACCAAAGCCAGATGCGCACCGCGAAGGCCCAGCAGGCTGGTTACTTTGATGACGAGATCGCACCTATTGATGCCCTCAAAGTGGTCATCGATAAGGCCAGTGGCGAGAAAAGTGAACAAAGCGTCACGCTTACCAACGATGAAGGCAACCGACCAGAAACGACGCTGGAAGGGTTACAGAGCCTTAAACCCGTTATTGACGGAGGCTGTATTACCGCCGGTAACGCCAGTCAGCTGTCCGATGGCGCCAGTGCCTGTGTGATCATGGATGAGGCGTCAGCCGCTTCAC
Source organism: uncultured Alteromonas sp. (assembly GCA_964508695.1). Classification (GTDB taxonomy): domain Bacteria; phylum Pseudomonadota; class Gammaproteobacteria; order Enterobacterales; family Alteromonadaceae; genus Alteromonas. Next base: position 7,751 of record CAZDUT010000040.1, on the reverse strand, counting down.
GAAGCGGTCAGCCATTGGGGATTTTCCGCGGCATTGCTGTGGCTGGATGTGAGCCGGATGAAATGGGTATTGGACCTGTGTTTGCCATTCCCAGGTTACTTAAAAAACATGGCCTGACCATGGACGATATCGGCCTGTGGGAGCTCAATGAGGCGTTTGCGGTGCAGGTACTGTATTGCCGTGACAAGCTGGGTATTCCAAATGAGTTAATGAATGTAAATGGTGGTGCCATATCAGTTGGTCACCCTTATGGTATGAGTGGTTCGCGAATGGTGGGCCATGCGTTGATCGAAGGCAAACGTCGTAACGCGAAGTTTGTCGTGTGTACTATGTGTATTGGTGGTGGCATGGGCGCCGCCGGTCTTTTTGAAGTGATATAGGTTTAAACTATGCAAGATTATAAAGCGCCTCAGCGCGATACGTTGTTTGTTACCCAGGAGATGCTCGACTTCCAGCGTCATTACGAGCAACTCGGCTTCGATGATATCGGTGAAGAGTTGGTCACAGCCATCTTCGCTGAAGCGGCAAAGTTTGCAGAAAATAGCCTGGCACCGATCAATGCGTCCGGTGATGAGGAAGGCTGTAAATGGGAAGACGGGGAGGTTACCACGCCATCCGGATTTAAAGAGGCCTACCGGCAATATGTAGAAGGTGGCTGGACCGGTATGGCACAGCCCGAGGCATTCGGCGGTCAGGCTCTGCCTTATTCACTGGCGTCCAGCATTGCTGAATGGTTTTCCGGGGCAAATCACTCCTGGGCGATGTATCCGGGATTGAGTCAGGGATGTATGTCGACATTACTTGCCCATGGTAGCGAGGAGCAAAAGCAGCGATTTTTGCCCAAGTTGGTGGAAGGCACCTGGACGGGCACCATGTGTCTTACCGAGGCGCATTGTGGCTCTGATCTTGGTATGCTCAAGTGTCGCGCTGAACCCAATGAAGACGGCAGTTACAGCCTGACGGGGACGAAGATCTTTATCTCTGCCGGTGAGCATGATTTGTCTGACAACATTGTGCATATTGTACTTGCGCGATTGCCTGACGCGCCCCAGGGAACGAAGGGGATCTCACTGTTTGTCGTGCCAAAATTCAATGTCTCGGAAGACGGTGAAAAGCAGGACAGAAACGCGGTTCAGTGTGGCAGTATTGAGCACAAGATGGGGATTAAGGCCAGCGCCACCTGTGTGATAAATTTTGATGGTGCCAAAGGCTACCTGATTGGCGAGCCAAACCGTGGGCTTAATTGCATGTTCACGTTTATGAATAAAGCCCGTATTGGTACTGGTGTGGAAGGACTTGCTGCTTCAGAAGCGGCCTTTCAGGGCGCGCTGCGGTACGCCAAGGACCGTACGCAATTTCGATCGCTGTCAGGTGTAAAACAGCCTGATAGCCCGGCGGATCCGATTATTGTTCACCCGGATGTGCGCCGTATGCTACTGACTCAAAAAGCCTTTGCCGAGGGTAATCGTGCGTTGTCCTGCTACTGTATGCAGCAGGTAGATATTACCTTATACAGCGACGATGAATCTGCCAGGCAGCTAGCGGATGCCAAACTGGCGTTACTCACCCCCATTGTGAAAGCGTTTCTGACAGAAACGGCACAGGAAACCACCAGTTACGGGATGCAGGTTTATGGCGGCCATGGCTACATAAAAGAGTGGGGCATGGAGCAATTGGCCCGTGATACGCGTATCTGCACTATGTACGAGGGAACCACCGGGATCCAGGCTATTGACCTGCTGGCACGCAAAGTGATGGGTTCAAAAGGGGAGCTGCTGAATGTCTTTGTACAGGAAGTGCGGGACTTTACCGACCAGTTACGCGGACAACCGCAATTTAGTGCCTGGACCAATGCACTCAATTCCCATCTGGATGAGTGGCTGCAGCTGACCCAGGATATCGGTAAAGCAGCGGCCGGTAATCCGGAGGAGCTCGGAGCCGCAGCCGTCGACTACCTGATGTATTCCGGCTATATCACGGTGGGGTATTTCTGGTTGAAAATGGCAGTGCAGGCTCAGGCTGCGCTGGATGACGGCGCCACAGAAGAAGACTTTTACCAAGCCAAATTAAAAACCTGCGGGTTTTATTTTGACCGGATCCTAACCCGCACCCGGTCTTTGGTGTCGGCAATGCAGTCTGGCTCCGACAATCTCATGGGCATGACTGAGGACATGTTTGCACCTCAGTAAGTGAGCGGTAATGGACAACGTGGTGGCGCTGGCCCCACGTTGTCACCCTGTATAAGGATTATTATGCCTGAACAGCATGCAGAGCGACGCGAGTGCGTTGTGAACGCAAAGACCGTCTCTTACCTGCTACGTACTGGCACGGATGCATCTGCCCCTACACTGGTTTTCCTGCATGGGTTTCCGGAGGGCAAAGAAGCCTGGTTACCGGTACTCACTGAGTTGCCGTCAGTGTATACGGTGATTTTGCCTGATCTCCCTGGATTCGGCGATTCAGCGCCACTTGATGACGAGAAAGACTACCGTGTTTCTGCATTAGTCAGCCGATTGGCGTGCTTCATTGAACAGGTTGCCACCTCGCCGGTACACCTTGTTGGCCATGACTGGGGGGGCGCACTCGCCTGGCCGTTAGCGGGCTTCTACCCTGAAGGTTTTCAGTCGCTGACTATTATCAACGCCGCACACCCCAGCGCATTTGTTCGGGAGCTTAAACGCAACCACATACAGCGGGAAAAAAGTCACTACATAAATACCCTGAATAAACCGGGGATAGCAGAGGAGCTCGCAGATCGAGATTTTCGCTTGCTGGCCAGGATCATGGGAGACAGCCTGCATATCAGTGGTGAGCACTACGCTCAGCGACTAATCAGCAACTGGACGGATACCAAAAAGCTCAATGCGATGCTGGCATATTACCGCAATATGCCTCAGCCCGTTCCTGCTGATGACGGTGAGGCGAGGGCACTGGTGATCCCCAATTTAGCCATTTCTATCCCCGTGCAAATCCTCTGGGGCTGTCTTGACGAAGCGTTTGATGAGGCGGTTCTGAATGACCTTGGCCACTGGATCGGTAAGCTCCATATCGACCGGCGACCGGATGCCACGCACTGGCTGCACCGCGAGCAACCGAAATGGGTCGCCGAGCGATTAACCGCGCATGTCTCAGCGCACAGTAATCTCTGACTCAACGGGGTTGTGCATAGTGTGTCATGTCTATCCGTGCCAGCCGCTCATTGCCAAAAAGTGCATCATTTGATTCAGGCAGGTTATCGCATCACAGAAATGCGTATCGTACCGGCTAAGTGCTTAATCTAGTATTTGCTTGAGGAAGAGGGTGTGGCTCCTTTCGGAGCCACTAGGGCGGAGCGGACTCCGCAACCATGTTGAAACAGGTTTCACATGGTGAAATGTTGTTGTTATTGGTTTTAAATACGATCTTTCAGTTCAGCAGCAATTGGGCTGCCCTGATGGCCCTGTTCGGCAATCCAGGCCTGCAGTGTTTTCCCATCAGATTCAGGCTCCTGTAACTCTCGGCTTGGCATTTTCTTAACCAGAAGTGTGCCCGTCTCAACGGCATTGTTCAGTACCGCGGTACGGATAAGGCTGTTACCGTCACAAGAAATACCGGTGTAATAATCGTGCAATTTCAAACGATAATCGGTTTGAACACGACGCATTTTTTTACGCAGTTCACCCTTATCATCAGCCTGTACGATATGACAGATATTGGCTAAATCGTCTTCGATACCCGCTTGCGCAACATTGGCAAAAGATAACGAGGCAACAGCGACAGCAATGGAAGTTTTAACAATTTTCAACATGGTTAAGTTCCTTCTGGTTAAGTGTTTTTATTAATGTTTGATTAATTAAACATCAGATTTTCATGCTGAAAAACAGCCTGGTGAATACTGTGGTATGTAAAGTTATACGTTTTCTTGGGCGCGTATCTGTTGCAACACGGAAGGAAGGGAGTTGTGTGATTTACCGCAGGAGGCAGTGGAAATACGACGCTGATGGGGGCAAAAAGATAAAGGCGACCATGAGGTCGCCTTTGAGGAGCAGATGTTACTCTGCAACCATGTTGAAACAGGTTTCACATGGTGAAAAAAGTTAGATTCGGCCGTTAAGCTCAGCAGCAATCGGGCTCGCCTGCTGGCCTTGCTCTGCAATCCAGGCTTGCAGGGTCTTGCCGTCGGCTTCTGGCGCTTCCAGGTCGCGGCTAGGCATTTTCTTAACCATCAGCATGCCGGTTTCAACAGCATTGTTCAGTACTGCTGTACGAATAAGGCTGTTGCCGTTGCAAGAGATTTGCGAGTAATAGTCGTGCAGTTTCAGGCGGGAGTCAGACTGTACCAAACGCATTTTTTTACTCAACTCAACTTTATCGTCAGCCTGAACAATATTGCAGATGTTTGCCAGAGCCTCATTAACGTTAGCACTGGCTACGCCAGACAGACCCAAAGCAGCGATTACAAAAGAAGTTTTAACAATTTTCAACATGGTAAATTTCTCAATGGTAAAGGTGGTGTTCACTTGGACGGCGCGCATTAAACGACAAAACAAACGGCAGTGATAGCCGGGCGATAATACCGAAGTATTAAATATTATACCAAAGCGTGAGGCTCAATGGGGACGGTAGGCGTGGGCGACCTCCATGATCAGATCGCGCATCCAGCGGTGGGCACTGTCATGGTCTGCGCTGACGTGCCAATAAAGAAAATATTCTACCGGGGGTAAATCGAAAGGCAGTTCATAAATCGCCAGATCGTAGTGCTTCGCCAGGTGATAAGGCAGGCACGCAACCAAATCGGTTTTGGCAATCGCACTGGGTACGGTAAGAAAATGCTGGCCACGCATCACTACTTTGCGCTTTTTACCCAGCTTATCCAGTGCCACATCGATGGGGCCGGCACCTGATTTTCTGTGGGATACATTAATATGGCCCAATCGTAAGAATGTTGGCAGGTCGAGTCCCTGTTTCAGTGCCGGATGGTTCTTTCTGGCCATCACCACAAGCCTGTCCTGGGCGACTTTTTCTTTACGCAGATGCGGATCGGTAAAGGCCGATGCGTCAGCAAAAAAATCCAGCGTGCCGCTGGCCATGGCCGATACAACCTGACTGCGGCCAATTTCATAGTTGGTAAGGCGAATATTTGGTGCCTGGTTTTGCAATTTAGCCATCAGCCTCGGCAATATCACCACTTCCAATAAATCACGGCTGGCAAAATTAAAGGCTTTTTCGGCATTCAGCGGATCGAATGTCTGGCTTTCCTGCACGCTTTTTCTCAGCAGTGCCAGGGCCTGGCGAGCCGGGACGATAATGTTTTGCGCCACCGGTGTTGGGGTCATTGCATGTCCTGTCCTGACAAACAGCGGATCATTTAACATCTCCCTCAATCGCGCGAGCGAGTTACTTACTGCCGGCTGGGTAATACACAGGACATCTGCGGCTTTGGTGAGACTGCCTGCGGTATAAATGGCATCAAACACGGCGAAAAGATTCAGATCTATGCGGTTGAGGTTCATAACACTTCCTACTGTTACTGCGATTATCAGGCGAGTTGCTGAATAAGTTTATATTATTAAAACTTTGTTGAAACATTCAACCATCTAATAGTACCTTTGACTGTATTGCAATGATTAAGGAATAAAAAGCAATGAAGACGTTACTCGACCTGGAAGTGGGCGATGTGCTGCAACAACAGCAGTGGCATGAAATAACGCAGCACAGTATTAATCAGTTCGCTGAGGCTACTAATGATCATCAGTGGATACATACCGATCCGCAGCGGTGTGAGAGAGAGAGCCCGTTCAAGACAACAATCGCACATGGCTTTTTCACGGCGTCGCTGATGCCAACCGCGTTTGACAGTGTGATTAACGACTCTGACAAAATTGCTTCAGTGATTAATTACGGCGTAGACGGTCTGCGTTTTCTTGAGCCGGTGCGCTGCAATGATGCGATTCGCTTTACATTCAGGGTTACCGGAGTAAGCAAAAAGCGCGCAGGGACACTTATCAAAATTTCTGCTGACTGCATGCTGAGAGATGCTGACAAATTGGCTATGGCAGGCACGTTTTTGATGCTGGTAGTAGCACACTAATGAGACACCACGCCGCTATGTGGCGGCGTGGTGTGTGGGATTAATTAGAGGCTTCTTCAGCGCTTTCCTCTAACTCTTCACCGGCTGACTGGATATCTTCACCAGCGCCTTCCATCGTTGCGCAGCCACCCATTGCGGACGCAAAGAACGCAAACAGCAGTGTGGCAAACGATAAACGTAAAGACTTTGATTTAAGTAGTGATAACATAATGTTCTCCTTTTAACGGATGGTTATTGCATAGGTAGCAATTAGCTGTCTTGCTGATTGCCGGAATTACCTTCAACATCACCGGATGTCTTGTTGCTTTCACTCGCCGAACCCGACTCGCGGTTATTGTCTGAGGGCTTAATCGCAGAAAGCATGGTGTCGAGCTTTTCCCCGCCTTTAGCGCCAAAGTCCATGGTGCGGATGGGGAAGGGGATAAGGATGTCGTTCTCTTCAAGCACCTTCTTAACAGTCACTACGGCATCATGTCGCGCGGCCATAAAGCCTTGCTGCCCCGGATAGTCAATCCAGAACCAGACCAGCAAGTTGACGCTGGAATCGCCGAAACCTGACGCAAACACAGAGGTGTCGTCCTTATTGATGACATAGTCTTTTTCTTTCATTGCTTCGACAATGACCTTGGCCGCTTTGGCCGGATCATCGCCGTAGGAAATGCCCACGGGGACTTCGATGCGACGCTTACCCAATGCCGAATAGTTGGTGAGAATGTTTCGAAACAGGATCTTATTCGGAATGATTTCCCGCTGACCGAAAAATGTTTCAACAAGGGTATTGCGCAAATTAATACTTTCTACCTTCCCGAAGACGCCTTCAGCTTCAATCACGTCGCCAATTTGAAAAGGTTTCCTTATTCCCATGGCGATGCCGGCTATCAGGTTTTCGGTCATGTCCTGAAAGGCAAAGCCGACGGCTAAGCCAACAATACCGGCGCCGGCAAGCAGTGACGTTACCGTGCCACGAAGTCCGACAAAATCCAGCGCTATAAAAATCCCGGCGACAAGGATGATAATCTTGATGATTGATGTGAGCAGATCGGCGATCTGAGTCGACTCAAAGGTTCTGCGCATCACGCGCCTGACGGCGTGACCAGCAACTTTGGCGGCGATGCCAAATACAATTGCGATAAGGAATGCCACAACTAAGTTTGGCAAATGTTTAATACCGGTTTCCAGCCAGTTTTCCAGCTTGCCCGATATTAAGGCATATACCTCATTTAGCTTTGGTATATCCATAGCACCTCCACTGACGAATAATTCTAGCGTTGAACATAGCCTGTTTTGACCTGTCAGCCCTCTATACGGCAATAAGCCGTGATAAGCGCACTTTTTGATTTCTGCGGTTATCCGTCTCTCATAAAAAGCAACTTTACTTTCATACAGATAACGGAAGATTGTGTGGTCGGACCATGTGCAAAAGTTATACAAGTATATTATTTACAATAAATTTACAAAAAGGCCGTTTGGGTCATACTAAAGGTGGCAGTGTGTAGTCGCCTACTATAAAAACGCACACAGTCTGACCACTATCAGACGCACATGAGTGGCCCAAGTAGTGGTTGGCTAACAACTGGAAAACACATGATGAAAACGCGAAAAAAAGCGCTCGCGGCGCTAATCAGCTCCGTTTTGTTCTCTACTACCCTCCCTGTACTTGCGCAAACTGACGATGAAGAGG
>CAZDUT010000039.1:0-18537 GCA_964508695.1 uncultured Alteromonas sp. | reverse complement strand
ACGCCCAGGATTATGGTTAGTACAGCGGTATTCTGCAGATAGTGAGGAATAAAATCCTTGCGCAGTGCTAGCCCTAATAAGTAACCACTTGCTAACCCTAAAAAGCTTCCTATGCCTATGGTTTTTCCAAAGGTCATCAGTGTGTGGGTAATGGCTTCTTCCTGCGAAGCGATAATAAATTCAAATACCAGAACCGCGAGTAACGCCCCAATGGGATCAATAATAATCCCTTCCCAGCGCAGTATATTGGCCAGATTGGTTTTGGGCCGGACGGTGCGGAGCATGGGAACAATGACCGTGGGGCCGGTCACGGTTACAATGGCGCCGAACAGAAATGATAACTGCCAGTTGAGGTTAAGCGCGTAGTGTGCGGCTACGGCCGCGACAATCCAGGTAACCGCCACGCCTATACTACACAGGTTTCGCACCATGTTGCCGTGGCCGGCGATATCGGAAAAGCGCAGCGTCAGTGACCCTTCAAACAGTATAATCGCCACAGACAGAGACACGACAGGAAACAGCAGATCGCCGAATAAAGCATCGGCATCCAGCATACCGGTAACCGGGCCGACAACAATTCCTACGATCAGCAGCGGTAATATGGCCGGAAGCCTTACTTTATAAGCAAAATACTGACAGCTGATTGACAACAAGCCAACCATTACCAGAGAAACCAGTGGATCTGACAACCTAATATCCTTCTAAAAATCCGTTCCCGTGAATGAAGACGATGCAGGAAACCTGCATTTATCAGAGTTTGAACAAGATTTATCGCAGTTCGGATCAAAACCTGTGCTTTGAATAAATTTAAACTTGTCTGAAAACTGTGTAAACTTTCGGCGTCAGAAGTTTGCCGGTGTGGGGATTCGTCCCGGTATCGTCGTAGCAGTAGGTAGTTAACATGAATCAGCTAAAGGCGCTGTTGAGCGCGTTTTGCCTCGGTGTGCTGGGGAGCATTACCGCGAGCCCGGTTCAGGCAGCCATGATCGACAGTAACATTGTTATTTTCATGGATGAGTCAGGCTCGACAGGAAGCGAGGCGCAGCCTGATACTGGTTACAGCAATATGTTGCAGTCTAACGTATTTAGCTACCTCTCAGATTTCCATTCAGTATTAACCGGGCGCGGTATTCAGGCCAACTTTGCACTGGTGGGGTTCGGGGGCTCTAACAGCTTTGTCAATCTGCTCACTACGGAATTCACTTCAGCACAGAATGTCGCACTGGCAGCCAAGAAACTCATCGCCAGTGGTGACTCCATGGGCATTTATTCTGCCATTCGTGTAGCGCTGGATAATCTGAACTATAGCGCTGGTGCCATAAAGAATTTTATTGTTTTTACCGATGAACACGCCCACGATGCCTACACCACTCGTGGCACAGCCGAACAGCTGCTGTCTACAAATGATGTGGTACTCAATAGTGTGATGAACGGAACAGCCAGTGATGATCTGGCGCAAATGGCACTGCGCAGTGGCGGTGACTATTTTGATGTGAACACGTTTAAAGCCGCCAACGACGCGCAGGCTAAACTGCTGATGACCGGCCTTGCCAACGTTAAGGCAAGTGAAATCAGTACGGCGTTTTGCAATACTTACCCAACGGCGATGCAATGTCAGAGCGTTAACCGTGAGGTGAATGCCCCCGCGGCGGTGGGGCTGTTGCTCTTAGGTATTGTTATGGTGCTGATCCGGCGGCAACGAAAAACCGTTAAATGCGTGTAAAGGTATCGGTATCCGTTAAGGTGGGGAGCGCTAAGTGAAATACCCTTTTATGGCCATCTGCGCTATCTGTTCACTGTTGATTGGCTGCGCGGCGTCTACTCATCCACCCACAACGTCGCTGGAGCCAATAAGCAAAATTACGCTGCCGGCCGGGCTCAGAGAAACTTCCGGTCTCTACTGTCTTAACGACAGTTTTCTTACCATTAACGATTCAGGCAATCTGCCCTTAATCCATACCTTCGATAAACAAGGCCAGATAAGTCATTCACTGCGGGTACGCCACCCTAATTCGGACTGGGAAGCGATTACGCTTGACGGAGACACCCTGTTGGTCGCTGATATCGGCAATAACCGCGGCAAACGTACCGATCTGGCGCTTATCCCCGTTAACCGCAGCAGCGCAAAAACGCTGCCGGCGATTCCTCTCGGGTACAAGGAAAATAATGTCGGCCAGAACCTGCCTTATGCCCACGACTTTGATGCAGAGGCGATGACGGTCGCTGACGACATGGTATTTCTGTTTTCAAAAAGCTGGGCCAGTCATATTGCGAATGTATACCGCTTTTCACTCGGCGACGATGTCTCGGCGCTGTCACCGTATGCAACAGTTGAAGGGTTGCCGGGTGTTATTACGGGGGCGGACTGGGACACGCAACGCCAACAATTTGTGGTGGTTGGCTACCTGAGCGATCCTTTTGGTAATTTTGATGCCTTTATTGCGCGTTTGTCAGATGACTTCACCCCCCTGGATATCTGGCCTATCGCCGACTTCAAACAGGTAGAAGGCATCTGCGTTTGCTCACAAGGTGACTACTGGATCACCCAGGAGGCTGGCGATGGTGAACCCGCAATTCTGGCGGGCTTTACGCTGATCACACCTTAACGCTCCAACTGGCCGGCCCATGTAAGTGACATCGCCATTGTATCCTTACGCATTAATCCTGATACTTTTTGTGCTCACAGATTGACCTATACTGGACGTGTCATTCAGCGCAGTGGCACCTAAAGTAACGCCATCGGGCGGAGGTTTTTATGCGAGCACGGCTAAGCAACATATTAGCGTTGTTATTTGTCTCAGTTACCATGGCTAGTGGCCATGCCGTGGCCGATGAGGAAGGTTCGCTTACCTGGCTGGAAGCGCGGGTCAAAGCGAGCACTGCGGTTGACCTGCAGATGGACAAAGCGCAATTCGCCTTCAGAGGTTTTCGTCAGACTCAGTACGCCCTCTCATTGGTACGGGAGCTTGCCTCCGACTGGCAATTTGAAGCTATTGCGCATTACCGTCGGGGGGCACTGGACTACGGTGCCTTGTCTCAGAAGGTGCGTACGCAGGCGTATGAGCTGATAGCATGGCACACTTTTGAACGTGTGCGAATGGGCGTCTCTCATGCTGCCCAGCCCCACCATCAGATAGCGTTATCTGACCAACACGTGAATTTACCAACCAGCGAAACCCTGGCGGTGCATGTTGATGTGCCCATTAGCCGAAGCACTGAGCAGGTGGTTCGCATTTCATTTCTTCGCGAAACCTGGAGCGCTGACAATATGTCGTTACCGGTAGACTGGCAGCGCAGACGCGATAGCCAGGTTCAGCTGGCTTATTCCATGGCGTTTTAATGTCGCCGCGCGGTCGCGTTAAATTTTAAACTGGCCAACCTGGGACGCCAGCTCCGATGACAGGGAGTCTAGTTTTCTGCTGACACTTACCAGTGCTGTCATCGCACTCAGATTGTCTTCGCTGCCACTGCTGATATTGTTTATATTCCGGCTGACATCATCTATCACTGTCGCCTGCTGTTTGGTCGCGGTGGCCACCTGAGTGTTGATATCGTTAATCCCTTCAATTTCGCTGACGATATCCTCAAGCAGGCGGTCAATATTGTTGGTGGCGTCAACGACCCGCTCGGTCTGTGATTTACTGGTCTGCATTTTTGCAACCGCGTTTTTGGAGTCTTGCTGAAACTTATCGATTTTTGTCTGGATTTCATCGGTTGCCTGCGACGCCCGTTTCGCCAGTTCGCGGACCTCATCGGCGACTACGGAGAAGCCACGTCCCTGATCGCCAGCACGTGCGGCCTCAATAGCGGCATTCAATGCAAGCAGGTTGGTTTGTTCTGAGATACCGCGAATGGTATCAAGAATACCGCCAATCGCACTGGTATGCTCATCCAGCGAGCCTATGACCCGTGCCACATTTTCAATCTGATCGGAAAGTGTGTGGATATCTTCTACCGCGCGATGGGTGATATCCTGCCCGGTGTGCGCATTGGTGGTGGCAACGGTGGCACGTTGCGCCGCACGGTTTGCTGAGTCCGCAATCTCTCCTACCGTGCTACCCATCTCCGTCAGTGCGCAGGCAACCTGAATCGTATGATCGCGCTGGTTTTTGGTGATGTTTTCGCTTTCCTGAGACTTCACTGTTACATCAGAGGCATTTTCGCTTAAATGCTTCCCGCTTTGCGCAACCGCAGAAAGGGTCGTATGCAGGTGCGCAATAAAGGCGTTAAAGCCCTCTACCAGCCGGGCGGTTTCGGTTTGCCGGGGCACCGCGAGTCGTGTCGTAAGGTCGCCCTCACCCTTGCCCAGCTCCTGAAAGGTTTTCGCCAGATGTGTAATCGGACGGGTTAAATTTTCCGCCAGCCAGATACCCAGCAGGGTAAAAACAGCCGCAATAACGATAACCCAGACTATGATTAGCTGGCTGCTTTTATTCAGCGAAGCGAACAGCTCGTGCCTGGGGACTTGTGCGACCACGTACCAGTCGGCATTCTCGATGTACGTACTGGCAAACAACACCGTTTCACCATCAAGTTCGGCCTGTGCCATGGTAAAGCGCTGGCTGCTACGCAGGGTACTGGCAACCTGTTCACCGGTCAGTGTGGCCAGGGACGCGGTGCCAAGCATCGACGTATCGGGATGCGCAATCACCTTACCGGAACTGTCGATGAGAAACAGAAAGCCTGATTGCGCGATTTTTACATCGTTCATAATGGCGAGCAGGCCGTCCACGGACTTTGCCACACCGGACATGCCTCTGCCGTTTAATTGCTGGTAATTCGCATACAGGCGGTAGCCTTCGTCCGGTTCGTTGTAGAGGCTAAGCGATACCGCTTCACCGCTGTCTTTATAATTAAAAAACCAGCCGTCATATTCATCGTTCTGCAGCACCCGTAAGAAGCCGTCCTGATTCCAGTACTGGTAGGTTTGCCGGTCGGCATAAGAGGCCACGGAAAGGTTATTGAATTCGACCGTCTCCGCCAGGTAGTCAAGTAGCAGCGCTTCGCCTGCACTGTCGGCACCGCCGGCACTCCAGCGTGTGATCATGGGATGGGTGGCAATGCTGTGAGCCACTGCCAGCATCACGCTGACCTCACGATCCACCTGATTGGCCACCTGTCTGAGTTGTGACGGTAATTCAATGTTTTCTACTTTGTCAGTGACCAGATCGCGGGCAATCCACTGACTCACCGTACCAACCAGCACTGACGCGGCAACGACCGCACCGATAAGTGAAAGAATGAGTTTTTGCTTAATACTTTGTGTTTGTAGAATCATTGTTATTACCGCATTTTAGCCAGACTGACAGGCGCAACTTACACTAACCGGTGGCTACCTGCGATCACGAATAGTAAAACAGGTAGGCCCCTGTTGTCGCTATCGGCTGAAACAACGAAGTCTGCAGCAGAAACAAAAACGCCGCGATATCACGCGGCGTTTTGATTCGGTAAAGCGGTATTACTCGCTGTCAGTTTCTTCCGGTACCGGGAAACCTCTGTCACGCATGAGGGCGTCGACTTTGGCATCACGGCCACGGAATTTACGGTAGGCTTCAGCCGGATCCATCGCGTTGCGTACCGAGAACAGGTATTTCACCAGGCGTTCGCTAAGCTCTTCATCATAGAACCCGCCCGGTGCGTTCTGGAACGCCTCGGCAGCGTCGGCGGTCAGTACTTCAGCCCACATATAGCCGTAATACGCTGCGGCGTAGCCCTCGCCCGAGAACACGTGACCAAAGTGAGGTGTGCGGTGGCGCATCACAATCTCTTCAGGCATATCCAGCTTTTTCAGCTCTTCGCGTTCGAAGCTGTCCGGGTCGATGTTTTGAGGATCGGTAGTGTGGTACTTAAGATCCATGATAGCAGAGGCCATATACTCAGTGGTTTTAAACCCTTCGTTAAAGGTCGAGGCTTTCTTGATCTTGGCAACCAGCTCATCCGGAATCGGCTCGCCAGTTTCATAATGTACCAGGTAATTGTCAATCACCTCATCGGTGGTCAGCCAGCGCTCAAGTAACTGTGACTGGAACTCGGTGTAATCACGTACGCCTGAGTGCGAGGTGGGGTACTCAACATCCGCTGACAGGAAGTGCAAGGCGTGACCAAACTCATGGAAGTATGTTTCCGCATCGTCCCATGAAATCAATGTTGGCTCACCCTCAGGACCTTCTACGAAGTTAGAGTTGTTCGACGCCAGTACGGTTTCCTTACCGTCAAAGGTGGTGTATGAACGATAGGTGGTTGCCCACGCACCGGAACGTTTGCCTTTACGGGCAAATGGATCCAAATACCACAGGCCAATGTGCTCGCCGGAGTCTTTGTCGGTCACTTCCCACACTTTCACATCTGGATGGAAGACCGGAACCTTGCCTTCCTCAACCGGAGAGAAGCTAAAGTTAAACAGGCGTCCGGCAACGTAAAACATTGCTTCACGCAGTTTATCCAGCTGCAGATATTCTTTTACTTCGTTGGAGTTCAGATCGTATTTTGCCTGACGAACTTTCTCGGCATAGAACCGGTAGTCCCATGGCTTGATGGTGATGTCAGCGCCTTCCTGATCAGCGATTTGCTGCATATCAGCAACTTCTTCTTCCACCCGGGCGATGGCAGCAGGCCATACTTTCATCATCAGATCCATGGCATTGTCAGGGTTTTTCGCCATGCGATCTTCCAGTCGCCACTGGGCATAGTTTTCATAGCCCAGCAGTTCAACACGCTCATCGCGCAGGGTTAGGATTTGCTTGATGATCTCATTGTTATCAAACTCATCATTGTTGTCTCCGCGGTTGTAGTAGGTGCGCCATACCTTTTCGCGCAGCTCACGGTTGGTCGAGTAGGTTAAAAACGGATCCATTGACGAGCGGGTATTGGTGATGGCGTACATGTCTGGCTTACCGCGTGATTCCGCAGCAGACTTGGCGGCTTTAATAAACGAGTCAGGCAGGCCGTCTAGCTGGTCCTTACTGATGTACGTAACATAGTTTTCTTCATCCGCCAGGACATTGTTGGAAAACTTGGTGTACAACGACGCCAGTTCCTGGTTGATTTCCGCATAGCGTTCCTTGGCTTCACCCTTCAGTGTTGCACCGTTATGGGCAAAGTTATTGTACGTCAGCCAGGTAATACGCTGTTCTTCTTCCGTCAGGTTATCGAGTTCGTCAGACTCATAAACGGCTTTTACACGTTCGAAAAGTTTTTCATTTTGAGTGATTTTTGAAAAGAACGCTGAAAGCTTTGGTGACATTTCTGCCTGGATCTCACGAAACTCAGGGCTCGATTTATTAGAGCTCCAAATGCCGTAATAGGTAAATACGCGACCGAGCTCTTCACCGGCTCTCTCCATTGCAACGATCACGTTTTCAAACGTGGGCGGCTCTGGGTTGTTCGCAATCGCTTCAATCTCTTCGAGATTCAGTGCCATCGCTTTTTCCAGCGCAGGTTTCAGATCGCTTAGCTCCATACTTTCAAATGCGGGTACACCGCCGTAAGGACCATCAAACTCCTGAAGTAACACATTGTCGTAATCATGTTGCATGGTTGCTGCCTGCATATCATTGTCTGCGTCAACGGCAGTAGTATCTGTGGCATTCTGGTTGGAACATGCCCCCAGTGCGGCAACAACGGCCAATGCCGTCACTGATGTTTTAAATTTACCCATGGATATTCCTGTCATTTTATTGATTATGGCAAAAGGGTGACAACGCCGTCTGATGTCAGCATGCGATGGGCCACTGGCAAAGCAGTAGCGAAATCAACATGCGTGTTGCAGTTGCGGCATTTTTCACACCTCTTGTAGGTATGAACAAATCCATACTAGAGGATCGGAAATTTAAGTTAAATACCTTTTACCTCGTTAACATGTTGTATACCGCGCGTCGCGTGAGCCTGACAGGATGAAACCGGTCATCAAAATGTCATTAAAAATGTATTGTGCCAACGCCGTTGAATAATTAGAATTCGCGCAACTTTTCACCATAACGTCGCGGTAAAGGAGGGGGCCTATGGGCGAGCTGTTGCTTCATACATTTCCCGTGGTGTTTGCGGTGGCATCATTCTGGTCGAACACCGAACGAAAACTGCTGCTGCTGAACCTTGGCCTGTGCATTTCCATCGCGGCATTGCTGCTCCTTGAACAGGCATGGGGCGGTGCACTGGTCATTACTGTTGCGGGATTAAGTACTACCTACCGGCTGATTACGCAGCGCCTGCTCGGCCCCCGGATGACCTATGCCACGATCATTCTGATGTCTGCGCTGGTGGGGATCATTAATAAAGTGACCGGACAAACCGGGCTGCTTGAACTCATGCCGGTGTTCACGTTCATCCTTTACCGCTATGGTGAGCTGCATTGTCGCGAAGCCGGCTTGCGGCTATGCATGGTCCTGGGATCCAGTGTGTTTGCGATTTATGGCGTGCTCACCCATACCTGGGGACTGGCACTGACCGAGCTCCTTTTCGCGTTATCCAACAGTTGGTTTTACCTGCGGTTACGCCGTCAGGCTGTAGTGTCTGTTTAGTTTCCCCAAAAAAGAAAGGCGTCCTCACGGGACGCCTCTATGCTACTGCCAGTGATTAAAAGCGGTACGTTGCCTGGACGTACATAAACCTGCCCTGCCCACTGTGAACGGTATTTACAAAGCCATAAAAATCGTGATGACTATACGGCGGTTCTTCGTTTAAAAGATTGGTAGCACCCAATGTAAGGGTCGTATTGGTGAAGCCTAAGTAACTGACTGTTGCATCAACGGTGGTCCAGGCATCTACCGTTTTGTCGCCGAAGCCGGCATCAGCGTCACCTGCGAAGTCACCGACGTAATTCACTGCCAGTGACGCAGCAAAATTATCCATGCCCCAATTCATATTGGCTGTCCAGCGGACTTCGGGCTGTTCGAAGTCTCCGGCTTCCAGATTCAGGCGCTGACCACCATCGGCATCCGGGCGGTACTCTTCGTACTCCAGGACGTAGTTCATGACAAAGCCAAAGCCAAACTCGCCATAGTCTGATGAAAGGTCATAGTTCAAATCGACATCCAGACCGGAGGTTTCAAGGTTCCCAAGGTTCTGGAAGGAGTCATAAACCTGGACCACTTCACCCGGGTCACCCGGGTTACCTGTGGGGATACGTTCAACCACGCTGGGATCATTGCCAAAATTGCTGAAAACAAATTGCGTATCAGAGTCGATGATGTTTTCAATATCGTAGTTGTAGTAGTCAACAGACACATCGAAGTTGTCAGTAAACTCGTAAATAACGCCGAAGTTATAACTGGTGGACTCTTCTGGCTCAAGGTCCGGGTTACCCTCAAATACTGCTGTATATTCCATCGGATCACACGCAAGGCCCACTGCGTCGCAACGAACGGTATCGACCAGATTGGGTGATTCATCGGTGCGGCCAAGGCCAATCTGGTGGAGTGATGGTGCGCGGAAGGCTGTGCCATAGGAGCCACGAATAGACAGTGTGTCAGTCGGTGTCCATAAAAAAGACAACTTGGGGTCGGTAGTAGTACCGAAATCACTGTAATCTTCATAACGTGCTGCCAACTGGACTTCCAGTGTGTCCATCAGCGGAATAGCCAGCTCGGCGAATAGCGCAGTACTGTCCCTGGACCCATTTGCCTGGGTGGCTTCGGTACCGAATACTTCACCGCGTAAAAACTGATCATCCGGATTATCGCTAATTTTCTCTTCCCGGTACACGGCACCTAGTGCCAGCATCATGTCGCCGGCATCAAGGCGGGCAACCGGCGTTGAAGTCACAAAATTAAATGCCCGGTTTGTAGATTTACCTACCCGTGTTGTGGTTGTTTCAATGAAGTCGAGGGCTTCCTGAGTATTCTGAGATGGCTCGAAGGGGTTCCAGAGCTCTTCGTCGATTGCCTGCTGGGTGCGGCGTGAGTTAGGAAAACCATCAACACCCCGCTCAACTGACTCGCTTTTAATGTAGTTGTATGAGGCTTCCCAGTTCCAGCTGCCGATCTCACCTTCAAAACCAAGAATAATACGGTAGTAATCTGAGTCGACACGTTTTTCACGGTTGCCAATGTCGACCGTGCGTCGCCGCATAGTCAGATCCTGTCCGAAGAAAGGGTGATCCGGATCGTCTGCAAATGGATGGAAAGCGCTATCGCCGTCCATAAATAATTCGTTAAAGCTGGGCGAGCCAGCGCCGCGAATGATTGACTTGGAATTCTGGCCATTCAGTTCAACAAAAGCGCTGAGAGCGTCAGTCACTTCATGCCGGCCCATATAATTAAAACTAAAGCGTTCCGCATCTGGGATCATCGTCATGTGGGGGGCGTAATCGTAGCGGCAAAACACATTAGCGCGATCAATTTGGTCTGCCGGACAGGTATCCTGACCGAATTCATCAATGATACGGTTGGTCGGATCTGCTCGCAACGCAATGGTGCCAGGGATCCCTGCAGAGCTTCTGAAATCCACAGCATCGGGATCATCGGGGCGCAAAGCGGCTTGGTTAGCAGAGCGCGAGTAGTCGCGGTCTGAGTACATGATTTCTTCACGGTCGAAGTAGTCCACAATAAACGTGTGGCTCGATTTATCTGACGTGTTACCAAATACCAGACTGACGTTTTGTTCTTTACCACCGCCATCCGCGGTATCGCCGACCTTTGCCGAGACTTCCATCCCATCAAAGTCGTCTTTCAGGATAATGTTTATCACGCCAGCAATCGCATCGGAACCATAGGTGGCGGACGCACCATCTTTAAGAATATCGACACGTTTAATCGCGGCTAAGGGAATGTTGTTGATATCAACAAAGGCGGTATCAATGCCTTTCGCGAAGGGCGATACAGAAACCCGGCGTCCATTTACCAGAATCAGCGTGGAGTCTGCGCCCAGTCCGCGCAAGGATACGCTGGAGCCGCCGTTCGCTGTATCATCTGAGCTATTTCCCTGAGTCGAAAACGTCCCCTGACCCGAAATCGGTAGCTTTGTGAATAGTCCAATCAGATCCGTGACACCCGTATCAGCAATATCGTCAGCTCCAATTGAGGTAATGGGCGAGGGGCCTTCCATATCGGTGCGCCGAATGTGTGATCCGGTCACCTGAATTTTTTCAATGCTGACATCATCATTTTGTGCGAAGACTGGTGTGGAAGATAAACCTGCGCTCACCGCTACTGCAGTCAGGGCAAGCCTGGATATTTGGTTTGTTATCATTGTTGATTCCTTATCTTTGATTATTTTTTACATCCTCAGGCAAAATACGACAGCCTGACGTCTGCATTACTGACCGTAAAAAGCTGCAGGCGTGCTTAATAACCTACCCGACAAAGTGTGCAAAATATACCCTGTTTTGCACAATGCCGATGACGTCGCTATTTATCCTGAGCGCTATGGTAACTGATTGACATAATTAGGTTTGTTGTTGAAACGACAAATGCGCTTACAACGCAGGGAGAAAAGTCTGTAACGACGACTTGACGGATTCATTTGCACCGTCAGCCGGATTGAAAGGACCGACGTCTGTAATACACCGCCGGTGGGGAAAATTTTGTCAGCGAGTGTAACGCGCAGCAGTGGGTGTCACTACCGCATGTTGTGCATATTATTTTATTACGTTGCTGTTTTTTTCCGGTTTTACCGTCATTTGCGGGCAACGGTATAAACCGGTTTGGGGATAATCAACGCGGTAATGGCTGCTTCAGGCAAACACCACAGTTTTATTGCGATGAATGATCACCCGATCTTCGAGGTGATAGCGAAGACCGTGGGCCAGCGCAGTCACCTCACAATCCTTGCCTTTTCGCACCATGTCTGCGGCCGCATCGCTGTGACTGATACGTTTCACCGCCTGTTCAATGATGGGCCCTTCATCTAAGTCTTGCGTGACATAATGACAGGTGGCGCCAATAAGCTTCACCCCCCGGTCGTAGGCCTGCTGATACGGCCTGGCACCGGCAAAGCTGGGCAGAAAACTGTGATGGATATTCATCGCTTTACCCGCCAACTCCTGGCAGAGCCAGTCCGGTAAGATTTGCATAAAGCGGGCGAGTACCGTCAGGTCGACATCATAGTCTCTCAGCAGCGCTGCGATCTTTTCAAACGCCCGGTCTTTTCCTAACACGTTAAAGTCTATCCAGTGAAACGGCACGTTGTACCAGTTTGCAAATTGCTCCATCTGCGGGTGGTTGGCGATGATGCACGGAATGTCGCAGTACAGCTCCCCGGTATGCCAACGGTGCAGGATATCTACCAGACAGTGAGATTCAATACTGCCAAGCAGTGCCACCCGTCGCTTATGCGCCGAATCGTTAAGGCTCCACTGCATCTGGTACTCATTGGCCAGTGGCGCAAACTCACTCACGAAGTTGGTGTAATCCAGTTTAATGGAATCAGCCCTTATCTCATGGCGCATGAAAAAGCGTCCTGTTTGCAGGTCAGTATGATGGCTGGCTTCCACAATCGACGCGCGGTGATCGGCGAGAAACTGGGACACATGGGCAACCAGACCCACCTGATCAGGGCAGTCAATAACGAGGCGATAGGTTTGCTGCATAGACAAAAAAGTTATTGAAACAGAGCTTCAGTTTCTGCGTATTAAGCTCAAATGTAAAGGCCACAGCGGCGCGTGTGCCGGAAGGATGTGGCGTTAAGGTTTCGATGTCAGTGGTAAAGGGGGGCCTATGTCCGTTCCCATGTATGTTAAGCAAGCACTGGCTATTCTGGAAGATAAGCACAGTTCCTATCAGTCCCGGCAGATTGCCCGGCAAATTATTAAAAATGCCGGGCTGGATGACAAAGACATCAAAGGTTATCTGCATTCGCCACAGAAAATGCGACTGTATTTATTTTATGCGTGATCACGCGCGCGGCATGGTGATGCGGGTCAAAGCAGGCCTCGCCGGAGTTTTTCTCTTACGGACAGGTTATGTCGCAGCGCCCAGCTGTGGCGTATCGGGTAACTCACACCTGCCGGCGTTGAGACCGACTCAAACAGGTGAAAGGCGTCTACCTTCATCATAACATCCGGCGGATATAGTGGCGCAGGGGTGGTGGCCGAGGCCTTGCGAATCAGCGTGACATGGGGTTTATACTCACGGCTTTCTACATTGATGGCTGCCCGTCGCGCCGCCTTGCGAGTGTACTTTGCCAGGTCGGCCAGCGTCGATGGCGGGGCGTCCGGCGCGGCAAACAGAATTTTTGGTCCACTCCACACACCGCTGGCATTCAGGTGCACGTCAAACGGCTCGCACACGATTTCATCAAGCGCCTGACAAACCGCTTCATGCTGACGGGGCGTTACGGTGCCTAAAAAGCACAACGTCATGTGATAATTGGCGGCGGGCACTGCATAAGGGGCGCCTGGCGCGATACCGGCCGCGCGTTGCTTGCCCCGAACTTTGCGGGCTTTCGGCGTGGTTACCGATGTGTCGGGGCGCGTCGAGATATCCGGCAGCGCATTTTGTCGCCACTCATCCAGTGCCATTTTCTGTGCAGGGGCCAGATCCAGGCCGATAAAACATCGCATAGCGGTCTCCGATCAAAGGGCATACTTGCGCACCAGGGTCATGGATTGTGGTTAAGGTTACTTCTTCAGGTACAATGCCGATCACCCAAACGCAGCTATTCGGTAAGTATGACGCAGGATGTAACCCCTTTACCAGCCCACTCACTGGTACGCCCGCTGAATGAGGCGATCACCAGCGGCAATGTCATCGTCGGCGCTCCGCCCGGGGCAGGAAAATCGACGGTGTTACCGCTGGCGGTGCTAAATCAGCTAAAGGGTAAAGTGTTGCTGATGCAGCCAAGAAGGGTGGTTGTGCGTAATTTAGCCAGCTATCTGGCCAGCCAGTGCGGTGAGCGCGTGGGCGAGACCGTGGGTTATCGTATTCGCGGTGAAAACCGGACCAGCGCACACACACGCTTAGAAGTCATCACCGAAGGGATTTTAGCCCGGCTTATTCAGGATGATCCCGAGCTTAACGGCATTTCGGCGATTATTTTTGATGAGTTCCATGAGCGCAGTATACACAGTGATTTTGGTCTGGCACTGGCGCTGGATGTGCAGGCCGGCCTGCGAGATGACTTACGCTTAGTGGTCATGTCGGCTACGCTGGAGCTGGCACCGTTGCAAGCCTTGCTGCCAGACGCACGTGTACTGACCTCCGACGGACGAAGCTATCCGGTGGATATTCGTTACGGCAAAGATACGCCGGCAAGCGACGTCGTACCGCAGGTTTTATCGACACTGCGACAGGCTATGGCGACCCACAAGGGAGATATTCTGGTATTTCTGCCGGGACAAGGCAGCATCCATAAGCTTTCCAGTCAGCTCGATGGTCTGCTGAGCAGCGATAATGACATCGTGCACACACTCTATGGTGCACTGCCTAAGGGCCAGCAGGATGCGGCAATACGACCGGACCCTGAGGGCCATCGAAAGATCATACTGGCAACCAATATTGCCGAAACCAGTCTTACCATTGATGGCATCACCGTGGTTATCGACAGTGGGCTTGAGAATGTCGCGAGCTTTAACCCCACAAGCGGTCTCACCGCCTTAAAACAGGTCAGAATTTCACAGGCCTCGGCGCAGCAACGGGCCGGCCGGGCTGGACGGCTAAGCGCCGGGCATTGTTACAGGCTGTGGTCACAGGTCACCCATGAGCGCCTGGCAGAACATGCGCTGCCCCAAATCAGTCGGGCGGACCTCTCCCCCCTGATGTTAGATACGCTTAACTGGGGCTGTGACATCAGCGAACTACGTATGCTCACCCCACCAGATAACGCGCAGGTCGAAGCGGCACTTAATTTGCTGCAGCAGTTGCAGGCCGTGGATGCTGACCAGCGTATTACTTCGCTAGGCCGTGCTATAGCAGAAATCCCTTGTCACCCGAGGCTGGCCGCTATGCTTCGGCAAGCAGCGCGTATGGACAGCCATGCAGTCCACCAGGCGGCTCCCTGGGTGGTGGCACTGGCCGAAGACGGCAGTCGTATTAACCGGGATTATGTCACTGAGGCATTTGCAGCAATGGATAAGGCGACGGTGAAACGCCTGAGTATGCAGGCAAAGCGTTATGCGCGCTGGTGCCACAGCCGCATCGCTGAAACCCCCATCGATTTAGAGAGTGATGCTGTCGCTGCCTGCATCGCCCTGGCCTACCCGGATCGTATAGCCTACCGCCGGGGAGACAGCTATAAGCTGGCCGGAGGGAAAGGCGCTCGGATCGCGTTGTCGTCACCACCACAGTGGCTTGCGGTATTGCACGGACAGGATGCCGGCAGCGATGTGACCATTCGCCTTGCACAGCCCATCTCCCAGCCACTACTCGCTACGCTGTTCCCTGACGCGTTTGGTCAGCGCGATGTGGTGCGTTACAACCCTCAGCGTCAGGCAATGGAGGCAAGGCGGGTAACCGGATTTGACGCCATCGATATCACGTCAGAGCCGATTGGCTGCGTTGCCAATGAGCATTGGGCTGCGGCCTGGTTCGACTACCTGAACCAGCGTGACGTTGCCGACTGGCCACTGGCTGAGGAAACATGGCAGTGGTGGTGGCGGGTCAGTCTGGCCAGGCAGTGTGACATACCCGTTGACGATCACGGGCAATCATTACAGTGGCCGTCATCCCTTGGGGAGGTGATAACACTGGCGAAAGACCGTCTGACGACAAAGCTGGCACACTGTCGAAGTCGCCGGGATGTCGAGACACTGCCATGGACGTCACTGCTACATCAGTCCCTTGCGTGGCCGCTACAGCAGGCTCTGGCTACGCACTTGCCAGACAAAATAGCCACTCCGGGTGGTCGCCTCCACGCCTTGCAGTATCGTTCCGATGGTCAGGTTGTGCTGGCTGTTCGAATGCAGGAAATGTTCGGTCAGGTCACGCCTGTCACCCTCGCTGGTGGCAGAGTGACGGTCACGCTTGAATTGCTATCGCCGGCACAACGGCCACTGCAGACGACGTCTGATCCCGGTCGGTTCTGGGCAGGCAGCTACCGCGATATCCAAAAGGAAATGAAGGGGCGCTATCCAAAACATTTCTGGCCCGACGATCCGACCACTGCGCCACCTACCACGCGCACAAAAAAGGCAATGGACTGAAAATTAACGCTTTAGTGTGCGTGACGACATCGTTCAGTGGTGGTTAAAAAATAAACTTCGACCAAGGTCGTATTTAGCCGTTGCTAATATTCGTTTATCCATGCTTTTATAGTTAAGGTTGTACAAAAAATAGGCCAGCAACCGCTGGGTAATCAACGTTATGTGAGGAAAGCAGCATGGACAGAGTAGCATTAGTCACAGGTGGGACCAGAGGTATTGGTGAGGCAATTTGTACGGCGTTGAAAGAGGCCGGCTACACGGTGGTAGCAAACTATGGTGGCAACGAAGAGGTTGCAAAAGCATTTACCGAAAAAACCGGGATCCCGGCAATCAGGTTTGATGTGTCAGACTTTGCTCAGACCAAGCAGGCCATTGAGCAAATTGAAAATGATTACGGTCATATTGACGTGCTGGTAAATAATGCGGGAATTACCCGTGATGGCACCATGCACCGGATGGACTTTGAGCAATGGGATGCCGTGATCCAGACCAATCTGGCGTCGTGCTTTAATACTTCCCGGTCAGTGATTGAGGGCATGCGTAAGCGTGGCTTTGGCCGCATTGTTAACATCGGCTCGGTCAATGGTCAGGCGGGCCAGTATGGCCAGGCAAACTATGCGGCGGCAAAGTCGGGGATCCACGGGTTTACCAAAGCACTGGCGTTGGAAAACGCCGCCAAAGGGATCACGGTAAACGCAGTGGCGCCGGGGTATGTCGATACTGATATGGTGCGCGCAGTTCCGCCTGAAGTGTTGGAGAAAATTATCTCCACCATACCGGTAGGCCGTCTGGGAAAACCGGAAGACATCGCTAACAGCGTACTGTTTCTGGTGAACGACAACGCCAGCTTCATTACTGGCTCAACCATTTCCATTAATGGCGGCCAGCACATGTATTAACGCTTAACCAGCTTCGGTTACTCGCCCTGAGATTGCCCGGGGCGAGATACTTCCTGCGCGTCATCTTTCACACCAATTTTCTGCATCAGTGCCAGTCCCGGAAATCCATCGGCGACCATATTATTTTTCTGCTGATACGAGCGAATACCTTGTCGGGTTGCGGGACCAATGATGCCGTCTGCAGTACCGACGTCGTAACCCAACTCATTCAGACGCTGTTGTAAGGCGATAATGTCATCGCGGCTGTACGCCGGCAGGTCTGGCAGCGATGCTTCCAAGCCGTTGGCTCCGGCAATCCGATCGGCCAGGTGGCCGACTGAAATGGCATAGAATTCCGAATTGTTCCAGCGCATGATCACACGAAAGTTATGGTACGCCATAAAGGCTGGCCCTTTATGGCCCGCAGGAACGACGACATAGGCACTGATATCACTGTCGCCAAGCGATGAGCCATCGGCCTGAGTGATCCCCATGTCCTGCCATTCGGACAGCGGGCGGCGATTATCATAGCCGGAGAGCTGGTAGTTGAATCCCTCCGGCAAGCGGACTTCGCGTCCCCAGCGAAAACCCGGCTCCCAGCCAAGGCTGGCAAGAAAATTCGCCGCTGACGTCAGCGCGTCCTGCTCGCTGTCCCACAGGTTTACCTGTCCGTCATCATCACCATCTATGGCGTAATTGGCATAGGCCGAAGGCATAAACTGGGTATGCCCCATGGCGCCCGCCCAGGATCCAATCATGGCTTTGGGCGTGAGTGACTCGCGTTCCAGCAACTCAAGCGCAACCATTAATTCATCGGTAAAGTAACTACTGCGGCGCTTGTCACAGGCCAGCGTGGCCAGTGAATCCAATACCGGCATTTTACCTTTATAGGTACCGAAGTTGGTTTCCAGTCCCCAGAATGCCAGCAGGTAATGAGGCGGGATGCCGTATTTATCATTCAGACGCTGCAGCAGTTCACCATGCTCCTCATACAGTGACTGGCCTTTTTCGACCCGCCAGTCGGTTACCCGTTTACTGAAGTAACCCGGAAAGGTTTGCACAAACTCAGGCTGACTGCGATCCAGTTCGATAACGCGGGCCTGATAAGTGAGATCGCCAATAACCTTTTCTGCTGTGTTGTCACTGATACCTCGCGCTTTGGCTTTCTCAGTGAGCTGGGCCTTACAGGCAGAGAATTCAGCCTCTGAGGCGTGTGCGGTAAATGCCACCAGGCTACTGACAGAGGAAGCAAGAAAAACAGAACGAATAAGAAAACGAAGCATATGAGTCACCTTAGATTCAGGGACAGTCATGCTACCTCAATCGTATGAATAAAAGCCAGCGCTGAAAAGGCATGGTCCAGGTTGTTCGGAAGCCCGTAAAATGCAGGCTCCGAAATCGGGCCGCGATGCGGCCACTGCGCGAAAGGTCAGGCGTATTTATGGATAAAGTCAGTAATAACAGGTCGAACCTGTTTTCTGAATTTTGAACCACTAAAGATCCCGTAGTGCCCTGCGCCCTGCTGCACATGGTGTTGACGCATAGACTCAGGGATGTTTTTGCACAATGTCTGTGCAGCTTCGGTTT
>CAZDUT010000038.1:0-18685 GCA_964508695.1 uncultured Alteromonas sp. | reverse complement strand
AGCACTTTAATTGTATACCACACTCATTTTATTAAAGTGTGACTTTTGCTGTTATTTTAGTCAAATTATCTTTAGCAAATGTGTCAAGCCAGTTTACCTCCTGCCAGCCGCGTAACCAGGTTAACTGACGTTTCGCCAGTTGCCGGGTGGCAATTATGCCGCGTTCACGCATCTCATCTAATGATAACTGTCCATCCAGATACTGCCACATTTGTCTATACCCCACAGAACGTATAGAGGGCATTGATTCGTGCAGATCACCTCGCCGATAAAGTTTTTTGACTTCCTGTTCAAAGCCATTCGCCAACATCTGATCAAATCGCTGCGCGATACGATCATGTAAAACCGCACGTTCGGCAGGCGCAATGGCGAACTGATGTATGTCGTAAGGGCATTGTTTAGACGCCTGTTCCTGCCATTCTGTGAGCGACTTGCCCGTCGACCGGAAGACTTCCAGCGCCCGGGTTAGCCGTTGCGGGTCATTCGGGTGAATACGCGCCCCGCTTTTCGCATCCACCTGGCATAACTCGGCGTGAAGCGCATCCCATCCTCTTTCCAGTGCGTCTCGCTCAATTCGCGCGCGTACCTGACAGTCCGACTTAGGTAGTGGCGAAATTCCATTTATCAAGGCATTGAAGTACATCATCGTACCACCGACCAGTATAGGTCGTTTGTTTCTGGCCTGGATATCGCCGATCAACCGTGTCGCCTCATCAAAAAACTGTGAAACCGAGTAGCTTTCTGCCGGGTCGATAATGTCGATGAGGTAATGGGGAATGCCAGCCTGTTCTTCGGCGTCCGGCTTTGCCGTCCCTATGTCCATGCCCCGATACACCAGTGCCGAATCGACACTTATAACTTCGCCGTCACACTGCGTCGCGAGATCGATCGCCAACTGTGTTTTGCCCGACGCGGTAGGGCCCATAATCGCGACGGCGGTGAGGGCAGGGTTTATGTCCGTGGTCATGGTTCAGTTATAAAACTCTATCAGCGTGGATACCGGCTGCACTTTACCAAACTCGCGGATCCATTCCCATTGCTGCCCGTCCGGCTGATGATCGAACCAATGCCAGACCTCATTCCTTAGTCCATCAGGCAAGTGCAGTGCCAACCTATCCACTACACGGGTAAAATTTTCATCATTAGTGATCTCAAGCTCAAGCATGTGTCCCAGCCAGGACGACCAGGGAAAGTGCCGGGTACCCGCCGGAACCTGTTGCAGCCTGACTTTGCCAGCAACCTGCTGTAGCTGAAAGTGTCGCTTTTGCAGGTATGTCAGGTGGACATCGTCCAGCGTGGTTGCCTCGACCGAGACCGGCATCAGCAGCGGCTGAGACGTGGATGCCGACTCAAAACAGCTGATTAACCATCGTGACGCGAGGGCATTGACCGTTAGCAGGTGGCTTGTGTCGCCATTTACATACAGCCGACACGACGAACTTAGCGCCACAGACGCGTTTGATACCCATTGTTGCTCATCGCTTGTCGTCGATGACGGTGTCATCAGCGCCTGATACCCTGCCGAGGCGCCGGCAAGGCTCCCTCCACGGCCCTTGCTGGTCAATCCGCCCTGTGTACCCGTATAACCAGTGCGTGACGATGCCCGAAGATCGTTCACCGCGGGTGCTGACGTCTGCTGCGCATGTTGTAGTGGTCGGATATAATCATGTTCGGGTGTATGGCGACGGGTAACAGTAGCTGTCGCGTCATCGGGTATGTCAGACAAGGCATCAAGCACGCTTTTGCAAATAAAGTCATGCACCAGCCTGCTTTGTTGGAAGCGCACCTCATGCTTTGCCGGGTGGACATTCACGTCCACATCACGGGGAGAAACTGTCAGATATACAACGAACGCGGGCTGCTCCACGATCCCCCAGGCACTTTCATACGCCTGACGAATAGCATGCAGGATCAGCTTATCGCGCATGCCCCGGCCATTCACGAAACTGAACTGACAATCAGTGCTGCTGCGCAGCACATTCTCGTTGCCCAGCCATGCCTCTAAGCATATGCCGTCGTAATCCACCTGTGTGTATATTGCATTGTCGACAAACTTTTTCCCGGCCACAGCGGCTATGCGGTTTTCCCGGCCTGCATCTGCCCCCACCGGATAACGGCGGATCATTTTATCGTTATGCTTCAGTGTGAACGCGACTTCAGGATGGCTCAGTGCGATACGCTTTACGACGTCGTCAATATGCTGGAATTCCGTTTTTTCGGTACGCAGAAATTTGCGTCTGGCCGGCGTGTTGTAAAAGAGATCGGCAACATCGATAGACGTGCCTTGCGGGTGGGCCACCGGGTTAAGCTTAACCGCCATATCCCTGCCTTCGCAATGTGCCTGCCAGGCTTCGGACTGGCCCTCGGGCCTGGACGTCAGTGTCAGACGACTGACAGAGCTGATACTGGCGAGTGCTTCCCCCCGAAAACCCAGTGAAAGAATACTTTCAAGATCATCCAGACTGCTGATTTTACTGGTTGCATGTCGACTGAGCGCCAGCTCGAGCTCATCCTTGCTAATGCCGCTGCCGTTATCGCGGATGCGGATACGTTTGTGACCGCCTTTCTCAATCTCCACATCGATGCGGCTCGCACCGGCATCAATACTGTTTTCAATCAGCTCTTTGACCACAGACGCTGGTCGCTCGACGACCTCGCCGGCGGCAATCTGGTTAGCAAGTTGCGGCGCGAGCAGTTTTATTGACAAAGTATTACCTGACGGTTGGATGTAAATTAAGTGCTGGGAATGGTGAGAACCTGACCAATCTGAACGACATCGGTGGACATGTTGTTGGCTCTTTTAATACTGCTGACCTTCACATTATAGCGTTGCGCCAGTAAGGACAACGACTCACCGCTGCGTACCCGGTGGGTACGGTTGCTGTCGCGTTCAGCCGCCCACAATGTGCCATCCGGTGGAATTTGTTTGAAGTAGCGCGTTACTGCACTGAACATTGACTCTGCCAGCCGTTGCCGATGTTTTGCCCAATTGAGGTTTTTCTCTTCCTGCGGGTTTGAGATAAACCCAACTTCAACCAGAATGGATGGAATATCCGGTGAGGTCAGGACGGCCAGGCTGGCTGCCTGCGGCGTGCGTTTATGCATTGAGGTAACTTGCTTGAGCTCTTCTACCACCTTATTCCCCAGATCATAACTGGTAGCCATACTGTGATCCATCGACAATCCCAGGATAGTTTCGGCCAGGTAGCGTTCGCTCGCTTTATCGGTAATGACTTCAGCAGCCCCACCCAACAGCTCAGAATGACGTTCCGTTTTTTCCATC
Source organism: uncultured Alteromonas sp. (assembly GCA_964508695.1). Taxonomy (GTDB): domain Bacteria; phylum Pseudomonadota; class Gammaproteobacteria; order Enterobacterales; family Alteromonadaceae; genus Alteromonas. The sequence continues at coordinate 15,402 of CAZDUT010000038.1, read as the reverse complement.
CAGCGGCCCAACTCAGTGTCAGCGCGGCCGGTAGACAGTACCCAGACCGAGCCGCCGCGCGGTTCGGGTTGCGAAAATGCATCCGCATGAATAGACACCAACAGATCGGCTTTTTGTTTTCGGGCAAGTTCCGGACGTCGATTCGGTGAAATATAGTAATCACCATTGCGGGTCATGATGGCGCGCATACCACGCTCGGCATTGACCAGGTCCTCGAGCTTTTTGGCGATACTTAACGTAATGTGTTTTTCATAGGTGCCCGCCGGCCCAATGGATCCTGGATCTTCACCGCCATGACCAGCGTCAATGGCAATGATAATATCGCGGTCGCGATGATTGCTGCGCTCATCAATAACTACCTGTCGACTTTCGGGCGCATTCACGTCATCCAAATCAATCACCAGCCGGTGCCCATAAGGCGCGGTTGGCGTCATGGCAAAGAGCTCAGGATCGGCTTTGCGGTTCATCTCTATCACCAGCCGCACCGCGCGCTCATGCTTCGGTGTAGAGTAACGCACGCGTTTTATCAGGTCGCCCTCATTGTCGATATCAGCCAGACTCAGGCTGTCACTGGTGTTGCTCAAGTCGATAACGAGGCGATAGGGGTTGTTCAGGGTGAAGTAAGTAAAGTCAGGAGCCTGGGCAAGATCCAGGACAACCCGTGTTTTGTCGGGGGATGGCCAGATACGAACACCATCGATTTTATTCTGGGCAGCAAGCGTCGGAAGGGATACCCAGCATAGCAGTAAAACCGAAACCAATACGCGCAACATACTTCGCCCTAATGTCATCTTTGCTGTTATTATCAGGCTTGTAACTCACCGACGATCAGATGTTCTGGCAGCGTTGCATAACGTTGGCGCCGTGCTGGCTGTGAGCACTCACTACAAACTGACGTCCATCACCGGTTGCATTAATACTAATCGCTAAATCAGCAGATGCCAAGCATTCTGCCCCTTTCTCTGCCCACTCGACCAGACTGATGGTGTTATTGTCAAAGTAATCGCGGATCCCCATAAACTCCAGTTCTTCAGGATCGGCCAGGCGGTAAAGATCGAAATGATAGATGTTAAAGCCATCCAACTCGTAGGGTTCAACCAGCGTATAGGTGGGACTTTTTACGCTGCCTGAATGGCCCATTGCCTGGATAAAGTAACGGCTGAAGGTAGTTTTGCCGGCCCCAAGGTCACCGTCAAGGTAAATAACCGTCGGTGTCGGCAGACACGCCTTTACTGCGGCAGCCAAATCAACCGACAGGCGCGCAGTCTCATCCGTTGATGCGGCGTAATAGCTGGATTGCGGGTAAGCCATAATAATTCTTTACTTCTAAAAACGGGGGCCAGTTAATGATTGATTAATGTGCGTACAGCATCGTACAAATCACTCGCTATCATACCACGCTGCCCGTAAAGTTCTGCAATCTCATCGCCCGCCTTGGCATGGAGAGTGACGCCGTATAATGCGGCTTCTGTTGTCGATAGCCCCTGGGCCATCAGTGCGCCGATGACGCCGCTCAATACATCACCGCTGCCGGCAGTCGCCATCGCTGGATTGCCGTGCCGGCAAACCCAGGCCTGTCGTTCGTCATCAATCAGCGTCCCCGCGCCCTTTAACACACAGGTGGCGTGATAACGGGTGGCGCACTGACGTACGTAATTAAACCGTTCATTCTCAACATCCTCGACTGACACCCCCAGCAGCCGGGCGGCCTCGCCCGCGTGCGGCGTCAGCACCATGTCTTTGGGCGTATATGCGGTAGACTGTTTACACAACAGGTTCAGTGCGTCGGCATCCACCAGCACTGGCTTTTCCTCTGACTGACAATGTTTGAGTGCCGTGGTAAACACCGACTCTGCCCACGCATCCTGACCCAGTCCCGGCCCGAGCACCACACAGCTTGCCCAGGCCAGTGCGTCGTCTAAATCGTGATCGGTTACCATTAGCTCAGGCCGGCCTGCGCTAACCTGGATGGTGGAGCTTTCATGCACAAAGACTTTCACCATACCGGCCCCACTTCGCAGCGCAGCCTCTGAACTCAACCGAATGGCACCTGCCGTCCCGCGGTTACCGCCAATACACAGCAAGCGTCCGTAAGTACCTTTGTGACTGTGTACATCGCGCGGCCCCATGCCACCAAACAGGTGCATATCCAAAAACGTCGCGCTGGATTTGGCACTATCCTGAAACGCTTTGCCAATCCCCAGATCCTCAAACACCAGTCTGCCGCAGCTTTGTTTACCTGCGCCGGTTGTCAGGCCTGGCTTGATACCAACAAATGTGATGGTGATCTCTGCCTGTACACAGCGCCCCAGCGACTGACCGGTATTCGCATCCAGTCCTGAAGGGACATCGACACTGACAACCGGTACAGGTGAGGCATTCAGAGCATCGATAATACTGGCGAATTCACTGCGGATACTGCTGTTAATGCCCGTTCCCAACAGGGCATCAATGACAATGTCAGACTGCTCGAGCTGGGCGACGGTAAAGGCATGAATTTCTCCCCCATCGTCCTCCCACGCTTTCTGCGCCGCACCGGCATCGCCTTCTAGCCTGCGGTCGGGCTCAACGGCGCACACTGCGACCTGTTTACCGGCTTTACGCGCCTCAAGCGCGGCCACATAACCATCGCCGGCATTGTTGCCCTGCCCTACGACGATCAGATAATTTTCGGTGTTCGGGATTAGCAGCTGAGACTGCCTGAAAACGGCCTTGCCTGCGCGCTGCATCAACTCGCTCAGGCTGCTGTTGCTTGCTTCTGCTGCCTGCTTTTCATGTTCGCGGACCTGGTCGGCGCGATACAGTTTGTATGGTAAACTTGCAGCGAGTTGAGTATCTAGCATGAGTGCATGTCCAATTTAAGTTCTATCGATCTTGGTCAGTTGGCCAACAATATCAAGGCTTGGGGAAGGGCGCTAGGCTTTCAGGATGTCGGCATTGCCGACATTGATTTGTCCAGACACGAAACCTACCTTACCGAGTGGCTTGAGCGGGGATACCATGGTGATATGCAGTATATGCAGCAGCATGGCATGAAGCGTGCCCGCCCGTCTGAGCTGGTACCCGGCACGCTCAGAGTCATCAGCGTACGCATGGACTACCTGCCCCCCGATGCGTCCTTTGCCCGTCATTTGAATGACCGCACCATTGGCTACGTAAGTCGCTACGCATTGGGTCGCGATTATCACAAAGTTTTGCGGAAAAGACTCAAGCAGCTAGGTGAAAAGATTTTCGCTGAGCTTGCCGACACCGCCTACCGGCCTTTCGTTGATTCCGCCCCGGTGCTTGAACACGCGCTTGCAGAAAAGGCCGGAATCGGCTGGACTGGCAAGCACTCCCTGACCCTGAGTAAGCATGCTGGTTCGTGGTTTTTTCTGGGTGAACTTTTCATCAATCTGCCGTTGCCGGTAGACAGCCCGGTGGAAGATGGCTGCGGCAGTTGTACCGCGTGTATGACCATTTGCCCCACGCAGGCCATTGTGGCGCCCTATACGGTAGATGCCAGAAAGTGTATCTCGTACCTGACCATTGAGTACGATGGCGTTATTCCTGAACACTTTCGTCGCCCTATGGGTAACCGCATTTATGGATGCGACGACTGTCAGCTTATCTGTCCGTGGAACCGCTATGCCAGTGTCACCGAAGAAGACGACTTTCATCCACGTCAGACCTTGCATGGACAGTCGCTACTGACGCTTTTCGGTTGGGACGAAGAGACGTTTCTACGCAATACAGAAGGGTCGCCAATCCGACGAATAGGCTTTGAAAAATGGTCTCGTAACCTGAGTATCGCCCTGGGCAATGCGCCGCATGATGAGGCCATTGTCGCGGCGCTTGAAACACGTCTGTGGAACTGCTCATCATTGGTTGCCGAACACATTCGCTGGGCGCTCGACGAGCAGCGGGCTAAACAACAACAGGATGCGTCGACCGACAGAAAAACCGCCCGACTGACCCGCGCGGTAGAAAAGGGCCTGCCCCGTGACGCGTGATTGTTGAGCGCCTCAGGGGCATGCACAGGCTACACATGGTCAAGCATGCAGTAATGCCGCAAACTGATGCTGGCTGGTTTGAACAGGGCGGTGGTAAGTACCCTCACTGCCACCCTGGTACCGTTAAGCGTCTGGCAGCAACTACCGGTGATAAGGCGTGCTTAACTCATGCACTGCGTCAACAAATACGCCGGCATTATCCGGTGGCACGTCAAGGTGTATACCGTGCCCTAAATTAAATACGTGGCCGCTGCCGCTACCGTAGCGCTCGAGAATGGTGGCCACTTCCTCACGAATTCGCTTCGGCGACGCATAAAGCATGCTCGGGTCCATATTGCCCTGCAGCGCTACCTTATCACCGATGCGCGCACGTGCCTCATCGATATTGATGGTCCAGTCCAGCCCCACCGCATCACATCCGGTCGCAGCAATCGACTCCAGCCACATACCGCCGTTTTTGGTGAACAGCGTCACCGGTACGCGGCGCCCGTCATACTCACGAATCAGTCCGTCTACAATTTTCTCCATGTATTGCAGTGAAAACAGTTTGTAATCCCGTGGCGACAAGACGCCGCCCCAGGTGTCAAACACCATGACGGATTGGGCGCCGGCTTTGATTTGTGCATTCAGGTAGGCAATCACCGCATCACTCAGCTTGTCCAAGAGTAAGTGCAGCGCTTGCGGATCGGCAAATGCCATCTTTTTAATTTTGGTAAAGGCTTTACTGGTGCCGCCCTCTATCATATAGGTCGCCAGGGTCCAGGGGCTGCCTGAGAAGCCAATCAGAGGAACCTCGCCTTTTAGTTCCCGGCGAATGGTGCGCACTGCATTCATCACGTACTGGAGTTCGCCTTCCGGATCAGGAATACCAATGCGCTCAACATCTGCCTTTGAGGCGATAGGTCGCTTAAATTTCGGCCCTTCACCTGTTTCAAAGTACAGTCCCAGGCCCATGGCATCGGGGATCGTCAGAATATCGGAAAATAAAATGGCCGCATCCAGGGCAAACCGTCTGAGTGGTTGCAAGGTCACTTCACAGGCCAACTCAGCATTTTTACACAGGCTCATAAAATCGCCGGCCTGCGCGCGGGTCGCCTTATATTCAGGTAAGTAGCGTCCAGCCTGTCGCATCATCCATACCGGTGTCATATCCACTGGCTGTTTTAGCAGCGCCCGAAGGTAACGGTCATTTTTTAGAGTGGGGGTTGCAGTACCGGAGTCGGCGTGTGACATGTTTTTCCTCTATCAGTGCTGAATGAAGCGGGGACGAAGAGCCAGCGATAAAGCCTGAACGAACAATTGCTTAGGGTAAACGCGTGACGCGGATGAACCGCCCCTGTGACTAAACTCGCGCGAGTATACCAGCTAATCAACGTAATGCAGAGGGTTTCGGGGTTTTGCAGCGTCTAAAAAATAAACTTGCGCGATGAGTTAGTGTTTGCTACAACTATAGACAGCTAAGATAAAGAAGCCTGTTAACAGGACCGAACGCTAACCACTATAAACCCTGCCATCGGCAGGGTTTTTTATTTTGTCGTCAGAATTTCCAGTGTCGCGGCAATCAGTTGACCCGCAATAGACAGCGTGGGGGGCGTTTTTGGCAACGCATCCGGCGCAAACCACTGCGCATCATCAATTTCCCCTTCCTCAGGAATAATTTCACCGCCGGCATAGCGGGCAATGTAGCCTACCATCAGCGAATGCGGGAACGGCCAGGGCTGGCTACCAAAATACTGAAGATCCTTAATTTTTACGCCCACTTCTTCCATGACCTCCCGGTGAACCGCCTGCTCAAGGCTTTCGCCGCTTTCTACAAAACCTGCCAGCGTAGAATACATGTTCAGATCACGATGCCGTGTACCCCGGGCCAGTAATAGTTGTTCACCATCATGAATGGCAACAATGATGCAGGGCGAAATACGGGGGTAGCTGCGGTGTTGGCAGGTGCGACAATGCACGGCCATTTCCCAGCTAATCCGCTCTGTGCGCGCACCACACTGGCCACAAAAACGGTGCGTTCGGAAAAAATGTACGTACTGCCACGCACGTCCCGCTACGCCAAATCCGTCATTGGGCGCCATCATCAGCACTTGCCGCAGGGAGGTGAGCTCCCAATCTTTGTCATCGGGAACCTGAGCGCCCATATCGACAATAAACACCGACTCTGACAACGACTCGCCCTGAAGATCTTTTAACTCATAGACGTCGTGATGGTACTCAGTCAGAAATGCCAGTTCGGCGAACCGCCCCTGGGGAAGCTTACGTTCTGCGCGGTGGGTCACCAGCTTATCCTGAGAGAATATCAGCCATAGGCCGCTGCTGGTAGCGAGGTCGGGCTGTGCAACCGACTTTAACATTGGCTATCTCCTTGCGTGTTACGCTGTTCTGTGGTTGATTACCTTAACACAGCCTGATTGGGTTCGTGCATACCGTTTGTGAAGGTGCATACGGGTGTTATACTGGGAAAGTGGATACGCTTTGAACACGAGCTAAGGGGCCTGTGAGCATGTTAAATCAACTGCAAAAAGCCAAACAGAAGTGGGGCGGGAAAAGCGACACGGTAGATAACTGGCTTAAGTCCAGACAGTCTTTGTTAATCAGTTATTGCGAGCTTGCCGGGCTTTCAGCCGATTCTTCGACAGAGATCAGCGACGCAGCAGTGCATGTGCATAAAGGCCATCATGCCCTACCCGACATCGCCCAAATTGAGCGTTTTTGCGAAGATCTTATGGACTACCTTTCAGCAGGTCACTTTGAAGTGTACGACATGTTAGTTGGTGACGACCAGGAAGGACAACGGTTAAAGCAGCGCCTGGAGCCTGCGCTGGCGAAAACAACTGACGCCGCACTTACATTCAACGACAAATACACCGAGCTTCTGCACGCGGAGCAGGCTCAGCATTTTGATGAGGACCTGGCTGCGTTGGGAGAGACCCTGGTTGAGCGGTTCGAATTGGAAGATCAGTTAATTAATATAATGCATCAGGCCTCGACACAATGACGTTACACCTGATCAGTAAAGTAAAATAAGTAGTTTGTCACTGATGAATAACGCCACGTTAATTAATAAAGCGCGCGCCTATTGCGAACAGCGCAACGCCCGCTTCACGCCATTACGTGAAAAAGTCTATCAAATCCTGCTAAGTAAGCATGGCCCTATGGGGGCCTATGAGTTGCTGGACAGCCTCAAAGAGACAGAGTCCAGTGCCAAGCCAGCCACCGTATACCGGGCGCTGGATTTTCTGCTCGACTTCGGCTTTATTCACCGGCTTGAATCAACCAATGCGTTTGTCGCCTGTTACCATTTTGGTTGCAACCACCCGGTACAGTTTCTAATTTGCGACAGTTGTGGCGATGTCGCAGAGATCCAGTCTGAAGGCCTGCAGGAAACACTGGACAAACAGGCCAATGAACATGGCTTTAAAGTCTCTAAGCAAACCATCGAGGCACACGGATTATGTGCAGATTGTCAGCACTCCGAGGATTTCGCCGATAAGGAGCAGGTCAATGAATGCTGATTTTGTGAACCCGTTTATTACCGGGTTGCTGAATGTGATGGAAACGATGGCGCAAACTACGCTTTCACCGGGCAAACCTAAGCGTAAACAAAGCGATATCGCCAAAGGCGATGTATCCGGCCTTATTGGCATGGTCGGCCCCAATGTGCGTGGTTCAATGTCGATTACCTTTGACGAAAGTCTGGCATTAACCATTATGGAACGCATGGTTGGCGAGCGTCCGGATAAGCTTGATGCAGAAGTGGCGGACATGGTCGGTGAAGTGACCAACATGATTTGTGGGAACGCAAAACGTGATTTGGCGGAACGCGGCTACGAATTCGGCATGGCCACCCCTATTGTCGTCTCCGGTAAGCAACACACCATCAGTCATCAGGTCGATGGAGCAAAGATAATTCTGCCGTTTATGTGTGATGAAGGGCAGGCACACCTGGAAATCTGCTTTGATAAATAATTTCTGGCATAGCGAAAAAATTACACTTCCTCCGTTTTCCCGTGGTTTTCATTTAATTACGGATAAAATTGAGCGGGCGTTACCGCAGTTAGAAAACATTGAAGTTGGTCTGTTACATCTGTGGTTACAACATACCAGCGCCAGTTTGACCATAAACGAAAATGCCGATCCCACCGTCCGCGGCGATCTTGAGGCGTACTTTAATCATTCCGTTCCAGAAAATAGTCCATATTTTCAACATACTTACGAAGGTCCTGACGATATGCCCGCGCATATCAAGTCAAGTGTGCTTGGTTGTCAGGTCACGCTCCCCGTGGCTGCCGGTCGCCTGCAACTGGGTACCTGGCAAGGCGTAACGCTCGGCGAGCACCGTGACCGGGCTTCCGCCAGAACGATCATTGCCACCTTGCAGGGAACGCCGAAAGCCTAGCAGTGGCACAATCTGTGCAGGTGATCTATAACTTAATAAATCTCCGTAAACGGAAATAATCTAGCACTCAGTAACTTAACAGGACGTCAATCATGAAAAAACACTTTGCTTTAGCGAGCGTCGCGCTTGCTGTGCTATCTGCCCCTGCCATGGCGCAGGATTACGATTCTCCAGAGTACAAAAACTGGATCGGTATCTATGGTACGAAGTACAAAACTGACCACGACCGTCCGGCTCCCGGCATTGTTGATGACGGCGCCGGCTTAGGTTTTGAGTACGGGTTTCGCTTCACTCAGAATTGGGCTGCGCGTCTGGAATACACTTCACTGGAGTGGGACTACTTCGACGGTACAGCTGCCGAGCGTAATGATTCGGGCCACATGATTGGTGCTGACGCCATGTGGTTTTTGGGTGATGATGTCGCTTACGTGTTTGCCGGTGTCAAACAGCAAATGATGGAAGATGACTATACCCTCGGTAACATTGGTATTGGTAAACACTGGAATGCCGGTGACCGGGTTAAGTTTATCACCGAAATTACCGCCTACCAGGATTTCGACGACAGCTACAACGATTACAGCGTTAAAGTGGGTATCGCCATTCCATTTGGTCAAACCTCTTCATCACGCTCTGCCGCACCAGCCGACAGCGACAACGATGGCGTAGTGAATGCAAATGATCGCTGTCCAAATACCCCGGCTGGTACACAAGTTGATGCCACCGGCTGTCCTATGGAGAGTGATGATGACAGTGATGGCGTAATGAACAGTGCCGATCAGTGTCCGGGTACGCCTCTTGGCGCCGAAGTGGACGCCCGCGGTTGTGAAATCAAAGACTCTGACATGGATGGTGTGAGTGACGCAAACGATGAGTGTGCAGACACGCCACGCGGTGACAAAGTCGATGCGCAGGGTTGTACAATCTTTGATGAAGAAGAAGTGTCTATTACCATGCGCGTGCTGTTCGACAACGAAAGTGCGGTGGTGAAACAGCCTAATGATCCAGAAATTCAGGCATTAGCTGACTTCATGAAGCGCTTCGGTACGACGTCGGCCACCATTGAAGGTCACACTTCTGCACCTGGCTCTGAAGACTACAACATGCAATTGTCGCAAGCCCGCGCTGACGCCTTCAAAGACGTAATGGTAAACCAATACGGCATTGACCCGTCGCGTCTGAACACAGTCGGCTATGGTGAAACGCAACTGCTTGACGAGGGTAATGATGCTGAAGCGCACCGCGTGAATCGTCGTATCTCGGTCAGCATTTCTGAAACAGTGAAAGTACCGGAAGAGCGTTAAGACCAACACCACAAAAGCACAATTGCTTTTCGCTTGAGTAATACAAAATCGCCGTCATAATGACGGCGATTTTTTTGTATCTGCAATTTGCTTCGCCTGTGTAAAGGCCCGACGTCAGCGAAGGATCAGTATTCGTCGCTGACGGCCGGCCCCGCGTAATTATCGAACCGCGAGAACTGCCCCTGGAACGTCAGACGGCTGGTACCGATTGGACCATTACGCTGCTTACCGATAATAATTTCAGCAATACCTTTATCTTCACTGTTCTCGTGATAAACCTCATCACGGTAGATAAACATAATCAGGTCGGCATCCTGCTCGATAGAGCCGGATTCCCTTAGATCTGAGTTAACCGGGCGCTTATCGGCACGCTGCTCCAGACTTCGGTTAAGCTGAGAAAGCGCCACCACCGGCACTTCCAACTCTTTTGCCAGCGCCTTCAGTGAGCGCGAGATTTCAGCAATTTCGAGGGTTCTGTTATCACTCAGACTGGGAACACGCATGAGCTGCAGATAATCGACCATGATCATGCTGATCCCGCCGCGCTCGCGGGCCAGCTTTCTGGCTCTGGAGCGCACATCCATCGGCGTCAGGCCCGATGAATCATCAACAAAAAGGTTATCTTTGTCTTTCAGCATTGCCATGGTGTTGGAAATGCGCGCCCAATCTTCGTCATCAAGCTGCGCGGTACGTATTTTGGTCTGATCGACCCGGCTCAGCGATGCCAGCATCCTCATCATAATTTGTTCTGAAGGCATTTCGAGGCTGAACACCAATACCGGCTTTTCCTCAAGCAGCATGGCATTCTCCACCAGGTTCATGGCAAAGGTGGTTTTCCCCATTGATGGACGCGCCGCCACGATAATCAGATCAGAGGGCTGTAACCCGCTGGTCTTTTTATCCAAATCGGTAAATCCGGTGGAAACACCGGTTACCTCTTTATTGGATTTAAGCAAAAGCTCAAGCCGGTCAATGGTTTTACCGAGCACGGCGTCGACATTACGCGGTCCTTCGTTTTCGCCAGTCCGCCGCTCAGCAATTTCAAAGACCTTGCTTTCAGCCATATCCAGGATATCGGCACTTTCGCGGCCCTGTGGGTTGTACCCCACTTCGGCGATTTCGTGTGCCACCCCGATGAGTTCGCGTGTTACTGCCCGCTCGCTGATTATTTTGGCGTAGGACACCACGTTTGCAGAGCTGGGCGTGTTCCGGGCGAGCTCACCAAGATACGCAAAGCCACCCGCGTCTTCCAACTCGTCGTGTCGTTCCAGCTCTTCAGAAACGGTGATCAGATCCACTGGCGAGCTGGCGCTCAGCAGACGAAGAATGGCGCGAAAGATGAACTGATGAGAACGGTTGTAAAAATCTGTTTCCGTGACAATTTCGGCAACCTTGTCCCAACTTTCCGGATCAATCAGCATGCTGCCCAGCACCGACTGCTCCGCTTCGATACTGTGCGGAGGGACTTTTAGTTTCTCGACATTTTTATCGTCTTTTGAGGAAGAAACGACTTTCACCCAGATTCACCACGTTGCCTAATTGAGGATTGCTATTATGCGATACTTCGACGTTCAACAACAGCCATCATTACCACGATCCGTCTCTTCAATGCGCAAATGTAGAAATCGGACCAGTAACTAACCTTTTTTATTTTTGCACCGTAAGGCAGTATAGCGGCCTTTGTTTCACAAGTAGCCAGCGACATTTTTTTTCCGGTATGGTTATCTATGCGCTTTAAATTTTTTTCTGTCGTCATTATAGGTCTCGCGTTTTTTCAGCCTGTCACTGCCAGCGAGTCATTAGGCTATGAGCAGGTGCGGTCGCGCGTGCTTGCTATGAATTTTGGCGAGCGTTATCACGCCGTTAAAACCGGAATGGACTTTGATACCCAGACCGTAATTGGAAAATACTTCTACAATACCGTTGTCGCCAAAACACCCGGGGCACTTTCACGTTTTTCACTTTCGCAACGCGACTTACATTATCTGCGCGACAATCACCCGAAATATTATCTGGAACACGAGATCCTCAATACTGAGATAACAGGGCTGGCAGAGCCCCAAATTGAGGCAAAGCTGGCATCAATGGCAACACAGGCGAAACAACAAAACTGGATGCGGCTTTACCGGTTAGTCATGGCCAAAAAGGTTGCTGCCCTGCGTGCCCGGGGGCTTACCTTCAGGGCCCTTCATACGGTCAGACAAATGGTAAAAGAGGCTGACAGCGTTGATGTTAATACCGCTTATGATTATCCGCTGACAAGAATCTATGCCGACCTTGCCGGTCTTTATCGTCAGGGCGGGAATTATCCGCGCTCGCAACGGTATTGTCAGAAGCTGCAGCAAGCGCTGACACTGGCCGACTCAGCCAGCTACGACGGTATATTGTGCGAGAGCATGACACTGCATGCCATCGGCGAGCATAAGGAAGCCCTGAAGCTGGCAAATACTGTTCTGACCCGTGCCCGCGACGCCGAAGACGGCACCGCGATGATGACCGCAAGCTATGTAATTGCACAGTCATACAACAACATGGGTAACCCTGCGCTGGCCAAACGTTTTGCGCAGGAGGGGCTAACCACCGGCAAACACTTCCCTACCCTGCATAACGGCGCGATGTTTAAACTACTTAGTTTGCTTTTGCGCCTGGCGCTGGACGCTGATGAACCCACCACCGCCCGTTACTATCTTTCTGAGTTACAAAACCTTCCGCTGACCGATATTCCTTTACACCTACAGGTAAAAATATTGAATTTTGAAGGGGATGTGGCCCACAGCGAAGAGAACTACAAACTATCAGCAGCGCTATACCGCCAACTGCTTGAGCAGCAGCGCAGTCGCCGCGAACAGGAACTGAAAGGTATCGCCGTGACTGACATTGATGTGTCGCTCGACGACATGGAATCGTCCTACATTAAAACCCGTGCGCTGCAGGAAGACACCCACTCTCGCAATATGACTGTCTTAGCACTTTTTACAACGGCGATCAGTATTGTTTGCGCTGTCGCGGTGTACCGCCTTTACAAGCATAAGGTCATGATAGAGAGCTTTACACGGGTTGATCAGCTCACCAGCGTCGATAACCGCTGGTTCGCGCTAAAAGCGATAAGACAATACCTGAATTACATGGAACGTTCGGACGACAAAGCGTGTTTGGCCATACTGGACATTGATCACTTTACACAGATTAACTCGCGTTTCGGCCACGAAACCGGTGATAAGGTACTGGCACATATCGCCAAAGTCTGCAAATACCAGCTTCGCCGGGAAGATCTTATCGGCCGCTATGGCGGTGAGGAATTTATACTGTTGTTGGTGGGGACAGAACTCAGTGACGCGGTAAACAAAATTGATGAGCTCCGCCAGGCCGTCGCCAGCCAGCCCTTGCCAGAACTGGCGGACACGCCACTGAAGTTTTCCTGTGGGCTGGTGGAGGTCACAGACAATGCACAGCCGGATGACGTCATCGCCTTGTGCAGTACATTGCTCAGCACAGCCAAAGAACGGGGCAGAAATAAAACCTGTTTCAGTTCCTTCCGGTCTCCTGAGCAGGCAGAGTGCGTTTAGCCTGCGCGGGTATCGGCCTTTTCCAGTTTATAAAAGACACCATCACTAACGGTGTAGGCACTGCCTGTTGCCTGAAGCAGTAAGGTTTCACCAAATGCTGCGCCATTTTCAGCGCACGAAACCTGAACCTGCTTCACCTCATCGCGATTTGCAAACAGTGTGTCTGTGGTAACCCGGAACCGCTGTTTAAATTGACGGGCGGGTAGATAGCTGACCCGGTAGGACGGCGAAGCGCAATGACGTTGTCCCAGTTGTGCCTGATCACTCAGGTAGGTAAGCGAGAGCCCGAGTTGTGAACCGGCCAGCCCATCTTCTTTGAGTGGCATTTCACCCGGGATCAAGTCGGTGACTACCCAGGTACCTTCGTACTCTTCATGACCTAGGGAGCACCCCTGCGAAAGCAAGCCCGATACAACTACCAGCCCCACAACACCAAGCCATCGTAAGCGCTTTTTACGCGCCTTATTTCTACTCATTCCAGAATCTCCGATTAAGGGCGAACGCACCCAAGCGTATGCGAATGTGCTTTTTGCTACGAAATATCACACCTGTAACAGACATAGATCTGCTCTGTTTAAACGCAATGGCGCTTGTCGCTGAATATGATCGACTTACCCAATGGAACGGTTCTTGAAGTAGCTTTACAAACGTGTCAACAACACCGGTTTTCTTGGCCTAAATGGCAATTTATTGGGTAGATAAGATAATAAGAGGGACACTAGATGGTTAAACTCACCACTCAGCGCGTACTGCTCCTGTTCGCTTTCGCCATGCAAATTTGGTCGTGTTCATCCTACGCTGACAGCTCGCTACGGGATCAAATCGTTGAAGCTGACCAACGCCTGTTCGATGCGTTTAATGGCTGTGATATACCGACATTTTCAGGCATGCTCGCCAAAGATCTTGAGTTTTACCATGATACCGGAGGTGTTACCGGCTACTCGCATTCGGTGAATGTTACTAAGGAAAACTGTGAACGAAACCTGGGCCTTACCCGCACATTAGTTGATGGTTCAATGGAGGTTTATCCGGTAAAAGACTTTGGCGCCATGCAAATTGCCAAACACCAGTTTTGCCATCTGGAAAATGGCAGGATGGATTGTGGCACCTTTGGCTTCGCCCATGTCTGGAAACAGACTGACGAGGGATGGAAAGTTGTCCGGGTATTAAGTTACGGACACTGAGTGTCAGATCGCCTGTTAGTTCGAGGAAGAGTTATGTTTTCAGACTACCTGCGTTCAAACTTCGGATTTGCTGCAATCTCCAGCTCAACCGCGATAGTAAACTGTTTGAGGCGCTGCAACTGGGCATTACTGTAGTGGCGCACCTCATCGTGCAGTATACAAAATGTACCAATTTCATAGCCATCAGGGGAATGCAGTATGACCCCGGCATAAGAGCGAATGAAGGGCGGGCCTGTAACCAACTGGTTATTTTTAAATCGAAAGTCCTCATGTGTATCGGGCACGACTAACATTTCTTCTTCCGCAATAGCGTAGGTACAAAATGAAATATCACGGGGCGTATCTTTTTTATCCATGCCCTGACGGGATTTAAACCACTGCCGATCTTCAGACACCAGACTGATAAGGCAGGTTTTACATTTAAATTCGTCCTGCGCGACCGCCGTTATTACATCGAAGCGCGTTTCGGGAAGAGTGTCCATGATTCCGAGTCGATGAAGCGCAGCAAGCCGGTCTTGCTCGTTTACCATCTTAGGGGGCAATGACATACTGAGCTCTTAAGGTAGCAGACATGATTATCGGATCACTTTGTCATACTTAACCTGAAGAGTATACACAAATGCGCCGAATGATAGGGCACCACGGGAAGCTTTAATTCACCCGGAAAGCGCTTATTATGCGGGCCCTGATTTGGTAAAGTTTACACAGACACTACTTTCTGCACCGGGAAAATTCGAAGTACCCGATAAAGTTCTTCAGGAAGAATATGATTGCTCTCTTACACTGGTTAAGAATCGCGTCATTAGTTCGTTTCTTCCGATACAGGCTGGTGGTCGTAACTGATAATGTGGTGCAACTGCCATTTTCCTTCTGGCATGGTATACCGCCAGGTATGAATATATTGCGCCTTCTCGAACAGTTTCCACTCTCCCGCATCGTTTTGCTTGTAAAATTGAT
>CAZDUT010000037.1:0-18733 GCA_964508695.1 uncultured Alteromonas sp. | reverse complement strand
CAGCAAAATGCCTTTATCAAAAAACGTTTGTTCATCAATCTCACCGTCAACTGACGGTGCATTTTCAAACGCTGTCTGGGCGGTTTCTTCACGCCATTTCAGCAAATTCGCATCGCCATTGGCCCAGTCTTCCATCATGGTGCGGGAAAATGCGCCACTGATAATGTCATCCTGATGTTTTTCAAACAACGGACGAAGCAAAGATTTGAGACGCTCCGACAGGTCATACGCTTTCAGTTTTGCCGGATTAGGTAAGCGGTCCATCATATTGGTGACGCCACCGATTTTGAGCGCTTCGGTGATGGTCTCCAGACCACGCTGAATAAGCGCCCCGGCATAACCGGGTTCAATCCCCTCAGCAACCATCTTCTCAAACGCCAGCACGGCGGCCTCCTGTTGCATACCACACAAAATCGTTTGCTCACCCATAAGATCCGATTTCACTTCGGCCACAAACGACGACGCCAATACGCCGGCGCGGTCGCCACCGGTGGCACTGGCCAGCGCTTTGGCAATATCCCAGCCTTTGCCTTCGGGATCATTTTCCGGATGAACTGCAATAAGTGTCGGTACGCCAAAGCCCCGCTTATATTCTTCCCGAACTTCAGTACCAGGACACTTAGGCGCACACATCACGACAGTGATGTCTTTACGAATTTGCTGACCTTCCTCGACTATATTAAAGCCATGGGAATAGCCAAGGGCAGCGCCCTGTTTCATAAGCGGTAAAACTGCTTCGACGACACTGGCATGCTGCTTGTCAGGCGTCAGGTTGTAAACCAAGTCGGCATCGGGGATCAATGTCTGATAAGTACCGACGGTAAAGCCGTTGGAAGACGCCCGCTGAAAAGACTCCCGTTTTTCATCAATGGCAGCCTGACGCAGTGCATAGGATACATCCAACCCTGAGTCACGCATGTTCAGGCCCTGATTAAGCCCCTGCGCCCCGCATCCGACGATGACAATTTTTTTGCCAACCAGGAAGTCGCAGCCTTCACTGAATTCGTCGCGCCGCATGAACCGGCACCGGCCCAGTTGGTCAAGCTGCTCTCGCAGCGAAAGAGTATTGAAATAATTAGCCATAAAAATTCCGAACAACACAGTTTTGTCAATCAGCGCGGCGTTCCGCGAGCGGTCTGCGCTAACAGGCCGCATCTGACAGTGTTTCATCAACAGTTCGAGACTAGTTGATTTCATTTGTTTTTAAAAATGATATATTCGCAATACAATATTTCATAAAGTGAAATGGTTATGGATTTTCGGAGTCTCCAGCTTTTCTCACATCTCGCC
This sequence comes from uncultured Alteromonas sp., assembly GCA_964508695.1. GTDB lineage: Bacteria > Pseudomonadota > Gammaproteobacteria > Enterobacterales > Alteromonadaceae > Alteromonas. The sequence goes on along the minus strand of CAZDUT010000037.1, from coordinate 17,443 downwards.
AGCAGCCTGCATTTCGGCGAAACTGCCGAGGCCATGTATGTCTCTCCTTCGACACTCAGCCGGGTGATCCAGCGACTGGAAGAGGAATGTGGCTGTACCCTGTTTAAACGCGATAACCGTAAAGTTGCGCTCACGCACAGTGGACACAAGCTACTGGCATTCAGTCGGCAGGCCATGGAGGACTGGCAGCATCTGAAGGACGAGTTGCGTGAAGACAGCGCGGCACTGCAGGGTGAGTTAAGTCTGTTTTGTTCTGTTACCGCCAGTCAGAGTCATCTGCCCGCATTGCTACACCGGTTTCGTCAGCATCACCCCGGCGTAGATATTCGCCTGCTGACCGGGGATCCGTCGCTGGCCATCGATAAAGTGAAAAGTCAGGAATGCGACTTATCTATCGCTATCCATACACCGGACTTTCCGACGGATCTTCACTTTACACCGCTGGAGCCCGTTCCGCTGGTGCTGATTGCGCCACGTGACTGGCGGTTAACGCAGCTCGATCAGGTGGACTGGACCCGGCATCCGGTCATCATGCCCGAGCACGGCCCCACGCGGCGAACGGTTTATCACTGGTTTGCGGAGCATGGCATTCGTCCTAACGTGTATGCGTCCGTCGGTGGTAACGAGGCGATAGTCAGTATGGTCGCATTGGAATGCGGTATTGGTTTTGTGCCCAAGGTCGTGCTTGATCACTCCACCATGGCAAGTGCAGTGAGCCAGATACGGGTCGACGATATCGAGCCTTACTCACTGGGAATATGTTGCTCACAGGCAAGCCGTAATGCGCCGTTAACCCACGCCTTTCTTCAGGTTGCGCTTAGCTGATGGATAAGTGTATCGAGGGCGCGATACCCGAGCGCTTCGGCCAGGTGTTGGCGTGAAACGCACTCTGCATCGTCAAGATCTGCCAGGGTGCGACTGACTTTCAGGGTGCGATGAAACACCCGCATGGACAGTTGCAGTTTCACAGCAGCTTGCTGCAAAAACGTAAGATCCGCACGGGCGAGTTGGCAAACATTTTTCAGCTGTGCGGGAGTCAGCCGGGCATTGGGTTTACCCTGACGTGCCAGTTGTCGGTCGCTGGCGCTCAGCACGGCCTGGCGAGCCTGAATCATAGAGTCTGGCTGGCGGGTGTCTGTTGCTGAGAGCAAATACTCGCGCTGGCGGGGCACCTCAATCTGAATGTCGATGCGATCCAGTAACGGGCCGGATAAGCGATTGAGATAATGCAATTGTTGCTGGGGCGTGATGCGGTGGTCATCAATATCGCCGGTGGGGCTTGGGTTCATCGCCGCAATTAACTGAAAGCGCGCCGGAAATACTGCCCGGCCGCCGGCCCGGGCAATATGCACATCACCGTTCTCCAGCGGTTCACGCAATACATCCAGTGCTCTGCGTCCGAACTCAGGCAACTCGTCAAGAAACAGCACACCATGGTGGGCCAGTGACACTTCACCCGGCATCGGTATACTGCCGCCGCCGGTCAGCGCTGCCGCTGAGCAGGTATGATGGGGCGAGCGAAATGGCCGTTGCAAAAATGTACGCGGCGAGACCGGCTCACCACACAGCGATAGCAGTGAGGCTACCTGCAACGCTTCCGTTTCATCCAGGGGCGGTAACAACGCCATCAGTCGGCTGGCGAGCAGGCTCTTGCCGGTGCCCTGTGGACCAACCATCAAAAGGTTATGTCGCCCGGCCGCAGCCACTTGCAGCGCGCGTTTGGCCTGCTGTTGGCCAATGATATCGTCCCATTGCAGGGGCTGACATGCTGGCTTTCCGGCAGGCATCGGCGGGCTTGGGGCAAGCGCCTTTTCACCGCTTAAGTGTTGGAACACGGCTAGCAGATCAAATGCAGGTAATCGTGTTGCCTGTTTCACCAGACAGGCTTCAATATCGTTCTCGCCCGGGTAGATCAGCGCGCAATCCTGCGCAGCGCTGGCGATAAGCGCGGGGATCACGCCCTGGACGGGCTTAAGTTCACCGTTTAAGCTCAGTTCTCCCAGCAGTGTGTGACCGGCAAGCTGCTCCTGAGTGAGGTAGCCCGCGGCGGCCAGAATACCAATGGCGATGGGCAGATCATAGCGCCCGCCGGCCTTACTTACATCGGCAGGTGCCAGGTTCACCGTTATTCGTTTGGCCGGAAATTCAAAACCACAAGTGATGAGCGCACTGCGCACCCGCTCGCGGGCTTCTTTTACGCTGGTTTCTGCCATACCAACCAGACCGAATGCCGGCAGGCCGTTGGCTAAGTGAACTTCAACGGTCACCGGTAGGGCGGTGATACCCTGCCCGGCATAAGTGGTAACGAGTGCCAGTCCCATGGTCTCTCCTTTGTCGAAGAGCCCAGTTTATCGGCATTGCCAGGTGGCAGCGACTGAACCTAAGTCAGGTTATGCCTTACGGCGTGTCGCTGCGAAAAACCGGTAATTGCCAGTGCCAGCGCAGGGCACCAAGGCGCAGTAACACGGTGATGACCAACGCGAACAGCCCGCACCACTCCGTGGTCAGCCCTGCCTGCATCGCCAGTCCGTACCCAATGCCACCAACAATGCAGGTGATGGCATAAAGTTCGCCATCCAGCACCAGCGGCACTTCGCGGCAAATAACATCGCGCAGCAGGCCACCAAACACCCCGGTAATTGTGCCCATCGCGATAGCCACCGCCATCGAGGTATCACTGGTCAGCGCTTTTTCAATGCCAACGACATTAAACAATGCCAGTCCAAAAGCATCAGCGATGAGCAGGTAATGGTAGGGAAACTGGGGGCTGAGACGCAGCCAGACCACGGGGACGAGTGCGGCGATGAGGGTGGTGTAAAGGTAATCGGTATCGGCAATCCAGAAGACCGGTACATCCAGCATCAGATCGCGCAGCGTCCCGCCGCCGATGGCAGTAGCACAGGCCAGCACCACAACGCCGAAGCCGTCCATGCGTTTCTGATAGGCCATCAATGTACCTGAGACGGCGCACACGGCAACCCCGGCAAGGTTTAGCCAGTGAAACCAGTCGATCATTACTCCTCCTTACAGGATTGTCGGTTACCTTTTCGCTCACTGCAAACTACTTGATTCAGCGCAGACTTTCATGTTATTTCTTAATTACTCCGGCAATCTCAGGAATAGCCAGCCTGCATTGCCCTTTCCGAACAATGCGTTTTTCGCGGCATTTTGCCGCTGTCATATAAGCCGCCAGGTCTGCCTGTCAGGTTTCATCGAAGTGTTGACGACAATCGGTGAGCCGGATGGTTTGTAAATTATTCTGTCCAAAAAAACTGTAATTTTACCGCTATATTGGGCGGTTGCTCAGGGTCATGTATTATTCGTCTCAACACGTAACGTCACGTTAGTGACTCTTCGGGTTTTCACCCTACACTTGAAAGGAATAAACATGGCTAAGCAACCTGCAGAATACATTTGGTTTAATGGCGACATTGCGCACTGGAAAGATGCCACTGTGCATGTGATGACCCACGCCATTCACTACGGCTCATCGGTATTCGAAGGCGTTCGCGCATACAACACGCCGGACCAGGGCACCTGTGTGTTCCGGTTACAGGAGCACAATCGTCGTCTGTTCGACTCAGCCAAGATTTACCGCATGACGATCCCTTACACGCTGGATGAAATTAATCAGGCAACCCTGGATATCATCCGTAAAAACGCGCTGAAATCTGCCTATATCCGTCCAATTGCGTACTATGGTGATATTGGTATGGGCCTGCAGGTGCCATTTGGTACCGAAACTGACGTGGCTATTGCCGCCTTTGAATGGGGTGCGTACCTGGGTGAAGAAGCGATCAAAAACGGCGTGGATGCCGGCATCTCGTCGTGGAACCGCTTAGCGGCGAATACCATGCCTACCGGCGCGAAAGCCGGCGGTAACTATCTGTCATCACAGCTAATTTCGATGGAAGCCCGCCGCCATGGCTACGGCGAAGGTATTGCACTGGACCGCAACGGCTATATCAGTGAAGGGGCCGGCGAAAACATTTTCGTGATCCGCAATGGGGTGGTCAGTACCACACCACGCACGGCGGCAATCCTGCCCGGCATAACACGCGATACCTGCATGACACTGCTAAAAGAAATGGGCTACGAGGTACGTGAAGAGAACATTCCTCGTGAAGCTATGTACCTGGCAGATGAAATCTTTATGTGCGGCACCGCAGCAGAAGTCACACCGGTTCGCAGTGTAGATGGCATTGACGTTGGCAGTGGCGGCCGCGGTCCTATTACCGAGAAAGTCCAGAGTATGTTCTTTGGTCTGTTTGACGGCACGACCGAAGACAAATGGAACTGGCTGACGCCGGTTTATGATTAACACTTAAGCTTATGGGGTGACCTTATGCCCAAATTACGATCTGCAACTACCACACAGGGAAGAAATATGGCCGGCGCTCGTGCCCTGTGGCGCGCTACCGGCATGAAAGATGGCGACTTTGGCAAGCCTATTATTGCCATTGCCAATTCCTTTACGCAGTTCGTGCCCGGGCATGTGCACCTTAAGGATATGGGCCAACTGGTTGCCCGCAGCGTGGAAGCAGCGGGTGGTGTGGCCAAAGAGTTCAACACCATTGCGGTGGACGATGGTATCGCCATGGGCCACAGTGGCATGCTCTACAGCCTGCCGTCACGAGAGATCATTGCCGACTCGGTTGAGTACATGGTCAATGCCCACTGCGCCGATGCCATTGTGTGTATCTCTAACTGCGACAAAATCACACCGGGCATGCTGATGGCCGCCATGCGCCTTAATGTGCCGGTCGTGTTTGTGTCCGGCGGGCCCATGGAAGCGGGTAAAACGCAGCTCTCCGATCAACTCATCAAGCTTGACCTGGTGGATGCCATGGTCGCGGCGGCCGATGACAAGGTCAGTGACGATGACGCCAACGAGATTGAACGCTCGGCCTGCCCTACCTGTGGGTCCTGTTCGGGGATGTTTACGGCTAACTCCATGAACTGCCTGACGGAAGCATTAGGTTTGTCGCTGCCTGGTAACGGGTCGATGCTGGCTACCCATGCAGACCGCGAAGATCTGTTTAAACGCGCCGGCTCGGTCATTGTTGAGTTGTGTAAGCGTTGGTACGGTGACGACGATGCGTCTGCCCTGCCGCGCAATATTGCCAACTTTAATGCGTTTGAAAATGCCATGAGCCTGGATATAGCCATGGGGGGGTCCACCAATACGATTCTTCACTTGCTGGCAGCGGCGATGGAAGGCGAGATCCCCTTTGGTATGGCCGATATTGATCGGCTGTCGCGCCGCGTACCGCATTTATGTAAGGTCGCCCCGGCCACACCGCAGTACCACATGGAAGATGTTCACCGCGCCGGTGGCGTGCTGGGCATCCTTAACGAGCTAAACAAAGGGGGATTACTGCATGCCGATGCCGGGCATGTGCTCGGTGGTAGCATCAGTGACGTGATAGCACAGTGGGACATTACCCGCAGTGATAACCCTCAGGCCGATAAGTTTTATCGCGCAGGTCCTGCTGGGATCCGCACGACACAGGCCTTTAGTCAGAGCTGCCGGTGGCCGCAGGCCGATGCAGACCGTGAGAATGGCTGCATTCGCAACATCGATAATGCGTATAGCCAGGACGGGGGGCTGGCCGTGTTGTATGGCAACATCGCCAAGAATGGCTGTATTGTAAAAACCGCCGGTGTCGATGCCTCTATTCTTACCTTTACCGGTAAAGCCCGCATCTACGAGAGTCAGGATACCGCGGTGGCGGGGATCCTTAACGACGAGGTGCAGGCCGGTGATGTGGTGATCATTCGTTACGAAGGGCCGAAAGGCGGTCCGGGAATGCAGGAAATGCTTTACCCTACTTCGTACCTGAAATCCAAAGGACTGGGTAAAGCCTGTGCCCTTGTCACCGACGGACGCTTTTCCGGCGGGACCAGTGGCTTATCCATCGGACACTGCTCCCCGGAAGCGGCCAGTGGAGGTGGTATCGCGCTGGTGGAAGATCGCGATCCAATTGAGATTGATATTCCTAACCGCACCATCAATATCGGTATCGACGATGCCACCTTGGCGGCGCGACGCGAAGCCATGGAAAACCGTGAACGTCCATGGCAACCGCTAAATCGCGAGCGCCACGTGTCACTGGCGCTGAAAAACTTTGCGGCGCTGGCCACCAGTGCCGACAAGGGGGCGGTCAGAGATGCTACGAAGCTGGAGTCGTTATGACGGTCAGCGATCATGATTACCTGAAAAAAATCCTGCTGGCACCGGTTTACGATGTGGCGGTTGCCAGTGAACTGGTGTTGATGTCGCGTCTATCGGCGGAGTTAGGTAACGAGATTTACCTTAAACGCGAAGACCAGCAGCCGGTCAAGTCATTCAAGCTGCGTGGCGCCTACAACCGCATTTGTTCGCTGACTGACGCGCAGTGTCGCGCCGGGGTAATCGCGGCCTCGGCGGGCAATCATGCGCAGGGCCTGGCGTACGGTGCCCATACCAAAGGCATCAAGGCCACCATCGTCATGCCCGAAACCACGCCTGACATTAAGGTCGACGCAGTGCGCCGGTTTGGCGGGCAAGACGTGGATATCGTGTTACACGGCACCAGTTTTGATCAGGCTAATGAGCACGCGAAAGCCTTATGTGAGAGCCAGGGGTTTACCTATGTGCCGCCGTTTGATAACCCGGATGTGATTGCCGGACAAGGCACCGTCGCGCGTGAGTTGCTGGAGCAAAACCCGCACATTGATACGCTGTTTGTGGCCATCGGTGGCGGCGGTTTGGCAGCCGGGATTGCGGTTTACCTCAAGCAACTGAAGCCTGCTATAAAAATCATCGGCGTTGAATCGGAAGAGTCGGCCTGTTTTACCGCTGCCCGCAAAGCCGGTAAGCCGGTGGCGCTGAAAAATGTCGGGATCTTCGCCGACGGGGTGGCGGTACGCACCATGGGGGAAGAAACCTTCCGTTTATGTAATCGTCTGATTGACGACGTTGTTACCGTGAGTAACGATGAAATTTGCGCCGCCATCAAGGATATTTTTGATGACACCCGCGTGATTGCGGAACCTGCAGGCGCGTTGTCGGTGGCGGCCATTCGCAAGTACACCCAGCAACACGACATCCGTGGTCAGCGTCTGGGCGGTATTTTGTGCGGCGCCAACATCAACTTTCACACCTTGCGGTATGTGTCGGAGCGCTGTGAGCTGGGTGAGCAGAAAGAAGCGGTATTTGCCGTGCGTATTCCCGAACGCCCTGGTGCGTTTAAGCAATTTTGCGAGTGCGTGGGGAACAAAGCGATCACGGAATTTAACTATCGCTATGCCAATGGCAGTGAAGCGCATATTTTTGTTGGCGTGAAACTTAAAGGCGGCAAAGCGGAATACGCCGAGCTGCATCGTCAGCTGGAGGCGCAGGGCTATGAGTGCGTCAACCTGTCAGACAATGAGCTGGCCAAGCTGCATGTGCGGCATATGGTGGGCGGCCGCCCACCAACCATATTAAACGAGCAGGTATTCGCTTTTGAGTTCCCTGAACGGCCGGGGGCACTGCTTAACTTTCTTACCACGCTGTCAGACCGCTGGAACATCACGTTGTTTCATTACCGCAACCATGGCGCAGCCGAGGGGCTGGTGCTGGCCGGGTTCGATATCCCGCCAGACAGCCGGGAAGATTTCAATCAGCATCTGGCCAAGCTGGATTATGAATATCAGGATGTCTCAAACGATCCGGCTTACCGCTTCTTTTTAGCACACTAGGCCGGATTATCTTCCCCGCGCTGATTTGCTCGTAACGCCGCAAAACGATGTCCCTTCGTTGCGGCGTGCGACTGCAAAGCTGCAGTAGACTGTGCTATACCGTGCGGGTCGCCAGGGCCGGTGGCGTGCGGGAAGCCCGCAAGGCAGGCCCGAGTACCGCGCATTGTCCCACCAACAGCAATACACCAATACCGACCGGTATGTAAAACCAGTCGAGCGCAGACTGATTAAACCATTGCACCAACGCCATATTAAGGCCCACCGTCAGGGCGCTGCCCAACATGATACCCAGGGTACAAATCATCAGATTTTCCAGCATGAAGTAGCGGACAATCGCGGCTTTGGTGGCTCCCAGTGCCCGCCGTGTACCAATCTGTTTGCGACGACGACTGACGTTGAAGCTGGTCAGGCCCACAATACCCAGCGCGGTAATCGTGCACAGCAGCACCATCACGGCCGTCAAAATTGTGATCATGGCGCTGTGGCGGCGATAGCTCTGTTCCCGGGTGGCGGTCAGAGTCTCGACGTCCCGAATTATGCGGTTTGGATAGGCATCGGCCAGTTGTTTTTCCAGCGTGACCATCAGTGCATCGCGCTGCCCTGGCTCGGTGCGGATAAGATAACGTGTTGACGGCGTATCCATGTGTTCCGGCGTCAGCATAGCGTGCTCAAGACGATCCCAGCCTATCCAGGGGGCCTGCAGTTTGTCGATAATCCCGGTCACCGTGACCGGCTCATCGTTGCCGATATACACCGTTTTACCCACCACCTCGGTGTAGAGGATATCCGGAAACAGCGCCTCTGCGAGGGCCTGGGTGATCATCGCTATCGCTGGCCAGTCACTCTGGTTGCGGGCTCGCCAGCGCACATCAGTGGGCGCAAAATTATCACCGGCAATCACGTTCAGGTCCATGGCGCTGACAGCATGCTCATCCACCAGATAATTCGCGGTACCCATCCCTTCAATATCATCGCCGGTTTCGGTAGTCAGGCTCATCGACCAGCCACCGCCACTGATGGGGATAGCATTGATCTGAATGGCGTCGACAACGCCGGGTGTTGAGCGCAGCATGCGCAGATCACTGTCGATCACCGCGCGCGGCGAGAACTGACTGCCAAAGCCAGTGCTGGTGAGGTAAAACGTATTGGCCTCGTCGAGACCGGACGCCCGTCCCATCAGGTTGCTGCGCTCCACAATGATAAATATGGCGTTGATAATGATGGTCATGGTGATAGCAATTTGCAGCGCAATGAGCAATGCGCCGACTTTGTTACGGATCATGGCGCGTACTATCGGACCGGTTTCCCAATTGATTTTCATGATTGTTTCCTCACTGGGTTTTAAGCTGGCTGGCAGGTGCAATGAGCGTGGCGCGCCAGGCCGGATAACAGCCGGCCAGGACACTGGCCAGCACCGAAAGCAGAATAGCGGTAATGACCAGGGGCACATCCAGCGACACCAGATTGCTGACAAAGTCGCCGTACAGCAGCTTGATCCCTTCAAGTCCCAGCAGTGTCAGACCCAGCCCGATAACGCCGCCGGCCACACCTATTATTGCGGTTTCCACCAGATACTGGGCAAAAATCGCCCCGCGTGTGGCACCAATGGCGCGGCGCAGCGCGACATCGCCACTGCGCTGAGAAAACTTGGAAAGCAGCAAGCCTATGGTGTTGAGAATACACACCAGCAAGAACAGCAAGGCGACCCACAGCATGATTTGCGCATCGTCAGCTACTACCTCGCGCACGTCCAGCCAGGTCATCACGTCGCTCAGGCGATTATTCAGCGGACGTTCAAAACGTCCCAGTGCCTTTTGCTCTTGTACATAGTTGTTCATGAAGTCGAAATAGGTGGCACGCTCTGCCTCACTGGTCAGTTCCACCCACATCTGAAAGTTGATACATTCTGACTGTAAGAATGCAGTAAAGCCCTCACCCTCCGGGGATTTCCAGCAATTGGTGTTACCGCCATTGGGTAATTCCAGTTCGCGCTTCATGTAAAATGGCATAAACACGTCGGCAGTATCCTGAAATGCATTGGTAGTGATGTCGTAAAAGCGTGGCACCACTATCCAGGTATCCAGCACACCGACCACCCTGAACGGCTTGCCCGCGACATTCAGGGTGTTGCCCACGGAATTCTCGCCCCCGAACACCCGGTCATTCACTGCTTTGCTAATTACCACGACGTAGGCCGGACCCTTATCGTCTTCATGACTCCAGCCGCTGCCGTACAAAAACGGTGTCTCGAACATGGGGAAAAAGTCACTGAAGTTAAGCCGTATAGATGCCATAAACGGCTTAATGTCCTCACTGGCAGGTTCAAGTACGGCGCCGCTGGTGGCCATGGCACTTTGCCGGGTTGCCTTACCCGCTGCCATCAAACTGGTCGCATCGCGCCAGGTCAACTGGTCCGGTGGCTCATTAGGCTCGCGAAATGGCGAGTAGGGATCCCAGCTATCCAGCTGGACAACATACAGCTGGTCACTTTTCTGGGGAATGGGGTTTGACGACATAATGTAGTTCACTGTAATGGTCGTCATGCATGCGCCGATGCCCAGCGCAATGGCCAGTGTCATCAGCGTTGTCAGGTAAGGATTGCGCCGGATGCTTTTCATGGCCAGACGCAGATAGTATGCAAACATAATGGGCTCCCGTTATGCGTTGACCGACGCGAGGTGAACCGGGCTGGCGTCATCACACACCGTGCCGTCTTTGACGTAGATATTGCGCTGGGTCTGGCGTGCCAGCTCAGGATCGTGGGTCACCATTACAATCGTCGTACCTGCTTTATTTATTTCCTGCAGTAATCCCATGACGCTGGCGGCCATCTGGCTGTCGAGGTTTCCGGTAGGCTCATCGGCCAGCAGAAAACGGGGATCACCGGCCAGCGCACGGGCGATGGCGACGCGCTGCTGTTGTCCGCCCGATAACTGTGCCGGTAAATGCTTCATGCGGTTAGCCAGGCCGACCTGCTCGAGACTTTCAGAAATGCGGCGGTGACGTGCTTTTGCCGACATACCCCGGTAGCGCAACGGCACGTCAACATTGTCGTAGAGGCTTAAGTCGGGAATAAGGTTGAAGCTTTGAAAAATAAAGCCAATTTTCTCATTGCGCAAGCGGCTGCGCTCGCGGTCCGATAAGCGAAACACATCCTCGCCATCCAGCGTGTATTCGCCGCTGGTATAGGTTTCCAGCAGGCCGGCAATATTCAGGAAGGTCGTTTTTCCCGAGCCGGAGGGACCGGTTACCGAGACAAAGTCGCCATCTTCAACGTGCAGGCTGAAGTCGCGTAATGCATGGGTTTCTACCAGTTCGGTGCGAAATACTTTGGACAAATTCGTCATACTCAGCATGAGCGGGATCCTTGTTGTTTTATTGTGTGATAAGTACCGACTGCGCACCGTTAAACGCACTGGTGCCGGAAATAATGATTTGATCATCGGGGTTTAGCCCGTCGAGAATTTCTACCGAGGACAGACTGCGGGCACCGGTGCGAATGGGGACGCGATGGGCCATCTCGCCGTCAATCCGGTAAGCAATGCGACCGGCACCGCTATCGAGGAATTGCCCGCGCTGAACCATCAGCACATTGGGCTTGTGCTCCATTAAAATGCGGGTGGTCAGACGCTGGTTCTGACGCAGTCCCACAGGCAATGCATCAGCGTTATTGCCGGGCGGAGTAAAGCGAACGCGTCCGGTAACCTGATTATTTTCAATTTCAGGAGAAATACTGACGAGCGTGGCGGGATATATCACACCGTTGAAGCGAACCTCAGCGGGCATGCCTGTGCCTAAGTCGTCGGCATAGCTTTCGGGAATACCCACTTCCAGCTCCAGCTCGCTAAGATCGACCACACTGAGTACCATCTGGTTTTTGTCGACCTGGTTTTTGTTGTTCACTGCCAGGTTGCCTACCATGCCGCTTACCGGTGAGCGCAGTACCAGCGCATCTACCTGGCGCTGCAGATCATTTTGTTTCAGTTGCTGGCGGGTAAGCTCGTGCTCTTTGGCCTGAATTTCAAACAGTAGACTTTCTTTGTTGAGCTCGGCGTCTTTGACCGCGTGGGCATGCACCAGGCGTGCGTTGTTCAAATCGTCCTGGGCTTTCTCGTAATCAATATTGCTAATCGCCCTGGACGTGTAGGCCTTGTCAGCACGGCGCTTCTCACGATCGGCGGCCAGCAGAGTGACATTGGCCAGGTCTATGGCTTTCTGATCTTCCAGCATTTGCTTTTTTGCCTGAATGCGCTGCCGCTCCAGGGCCACCGCCAGCGACTCATAATGTGACTGTTGCTGCTCAAGCTCATTGGTCAGCAGCGGACTGTCGATGGTCGCCAGGACCTGCCCTTTTTCCACCTGCTCGCCGGCATCCGCATGCAAACTGATGGTGCCCTGGGCCGGGCTGTAAAGGCGCGGGCTTACCGCTGCCACCACGCGTCCTTCGACTGACAAGTCGCGGGTTAAATCGCCATAGCCGACGGTGGCAATACGCACGCGGTCGCGGGCAACCGACGCATCGCTGTCGCGCCAGTTACTTATTGCGGGTAATGCAACCAGCAGTGCAGAAACAAGCGCGGTGAGGGTAATGATTAACCAGATTAAACGACGTTTTGTCTGCGGGGCTGGCGACAACAGGGTGTCCTGCCCGCTGGTGTCTGCAATAGACATAACCTACTTATCCTTAACAAGAGGGAGTAATCGCTATGTCGAGGGCGGGCGGCAAAAAGTTTAAAGGGTGAAATAAAAAAGCCCGGCTAAATCCGGGCATTAATGTAACAGGGTGTGTCTGTGCTACTGGTGGAGTGCGACATGCTCTAAATGCTGCGTCATCTCAGGCCATACCAGATCCATGACATCTTTACGTAACGCTTCGCACTCTTCGGAGTATTTCAGCGCGCCATCTTCGGCCGTATCAATCCAGTGATTTTCCCGCAGTGCGGTGATAAAGCTGGATAACACGTTCTTGTCGTAAAACTCTGGTGAACTCAGGCCATACAGTGCCGATAAGCGCTCGGCTACCTGGCGGCTGGTTTTCTCGAGTGCGCCGCGACTGATTTCGCGCTCTCTGTCCAAAATGGTTAACACCACGGCGTAGCGCTGGAAAGTATCCTGCAGGCAGCGGCTGAGTAACCAGGCGGAATGGAAACGTTTATCATTGGTTTCCGGTGCGCTGAGGTAACGGCCGCGTTGCTGCAGCAAACCGTTCTGTTTACAGGCGTCGATAAGCTCGGCACTGTACGACAAGGCCTGGTCCTGCGTCATGTGTAAAAACAGTTCGCGCTGCAACAATGGATACAGCGCGGCGACCAGTTGCAGCACGGTATTTTTCTCAATATTACGATGCGCGAATACCGCGGCCATTATAAGTCCGGGCAACGCAAACATGTGCAAAATATTGTTGCGGTAGTAAGTCAGAAAGACGGCTGACTTAGGCTGCGGTTTAATCAGTTTACCGTAGTCGTCCTGCTGAACATCAAAGCGGTTAAGGCGGAGTGTCTCGCTGAGCATTTCATCGGCAGTACTGTCAGGAACGGTGGCATCGTCGCTGAAGGGGGCCTCGCGTAGCAACGTCAGAAAGTCATGCAGCGCCTGGCGAAGCTCATCCTCACTCAGGGTTTGCGTTTTAGACGAGAGAATACACAGTGACGAAAGCGCCATCCCATTAATGGCCGCTGCGCGGTTAATGCGGGTCATCACATTATTGGCCAGTTCGTTGACCACCGGCGTCAGCCAGGCCGGTTTCTTATCTTGCGCCTCGCTGCGGTGCTCCCGCCAGTCGGGTACCCGGCTGTCCATAAATTGCGAGAGCGACACCGGCTCACCGAAGTTCACATAACCGTGACCATAATTCTTAAGCTTTCTGATGGCTGAAAAAACCTGCCAGTTCGACTCTTTCTTTTTCACCGAGCCCTTCAGTTCACTTAAGTAACTTTTCACTTCCATGACGTTTTCGTAACCGATATACACCGGCACGATACTTACCGGACGGTTGATGCCTTTGACCATGCCCTGCACGGTCATCGCCAGCATGCCGGTCTTAGGCGGAATAAGCCGACCGGTGCGGCTACGCCCCCCTTCGGGGTAGTACTTCACGCTATACCCTTTATTAAACAGCAGCTCCAGGTATTCGCGGAATACGGCGGTGTAGAGTTTGTTACCGGCAAAACTGCGGCGCAGGAAAAACGCGCCTCCGCGACGGAATATCTTGCCTACTGGCCAGAAGTTAAGGTTAATCCCCGCCGCAATATGCGGTGTTACCAGGCCTTCGTGGTAAATCACGTAGGTCAGTAACAGGTAATCCATATGGCTGCGGTGGCACGGAACATAAATGATTTCATGTCCGTTGGCAGCCAGTTCGCGAACGCGGCCTGCATGCCCGACGCTGATGCCGTTATAAATCTTGTTCCAGATCCGGGTGAGCAAACGATCGCCAAAACGAATAAGGCCTTCGCGGTAATCGGCGGCAATTTCGTTTATGTACTCTACTGCACGGGCCTTCGCCTCATCATGGGTAAGTTTCTTACTGCGAGATTCTTCGGCGATGGCACGGCGAACCGCATCAGAGCCCAGCACACTGTTGTTCAGTTGCTGACGCTCAAGCAGTGTAGGACCCGTTAGACTCTGGCGCTTGCGGTGAAAGTGAGTCCTTGCTACCCGCATCAGCTTGTGGGCGATTTGCTCGTCACTGCCATGTTGATTGGCCATCGTACGCGCCGAAACCGCCTTGCTGTAGCTGATAAAATTATCACGGCCTAAAAACAGCACAATAAACAGTTTACGCAGCCAGCTTGGTGCCGCGCGGTCGGCAATCAGGTCCGCCAGCCCCGGCTTCCCCTTGCCCGGTGCGCGTCCCCAGGAGACAAACACAGGCAGTACCTGCGCTTCCAGCTCCGGGTTATCGCGAAACAGGTGAAACAGGCCGACGAAATTTTCTTCAGTACCGGTATTGCCCTTTACTTCGGAAAAAATGGGCTGCGTTTTTCTTAAAAACAGTGCTGACGGGTAGGTTTCATTTGCCAGGGTTATGGTTTCGGTCGGACTGGGCAAACCCAGCGACAGCGTTGACATTTTTAACGCCAACTGGTCGGTGACCGAATTTGTGGGCAACAGATAAATAATTGGCTTTGAAGTGTCGACACCCAGTTCCGACTGCACATCGGCAGGAATACTATGGGCTTTTACCAGCCACTTTACCGGATAATGAAACAGCGATAGCAGGGCTTTTCGCATCCACGACATGAAGATCGGATCCTTTACAGTGAAAACCGACAAAGTGTAACACAAACCGCCATAAAGGGGCGGATATGCCTTTCAGGACATACGTTTAGCTGTGCATTCCCTGTCATCTAAATAACTACTAACGTCTGAGATGGCCGCGGAGTTTATTTTTTCGGTGCATACCGCATTGCGACATCACATCGCTCATAACCATGTCCGTAGCGTGCGAGTATGTTTGCGTCATGAACAAAACCGTTTTTCTGGTAGAGGTGGATAGCCGCTTCACAGCGGCTGTTGGTCAACAGAAACAGGCAGTCGTGCGCAATGGCGGGCGCAACATCCAGCACGTGCTTAAGCAGCGCTTCACCGACTTTGTGACCACGGGCACGGGCACTCACCCCCATCTTGGTGAGCTCAAAAATGCCCGGCGCTTTCTTGAGCAATGCACAGGTCCCGACAATACCCATATCCGGTACGCTGGCGAACCAGATGTGTCCGCCGGGCTTAATAATATGGGTTTGGGGATCGCTGATCACTTTTTCGTCAATGTCCTCAAGATAGAACATCGCCGAGATCCACTCGCGGTTAATGCGGTTAAAGTCATCAGCGAAGCGCGGTTCAAAGTTGAAAAAGGTTACCTCGGATGGTTCAGACATGGGAACGATGCTCCAGGGCACGGTGATTTACCACCCAGCGACTGCCAGCAGCCAATAACGCTGTCGCGATGGTGCCCCACAGCCAGTCTATCCACATCATACTGAGCGGCCATTTCGCAATGATGGAATAACCGGTTAAATTATAGGTGCCATAGGCGGCGCAGCCCAGTAAGGCGCCGCGCAGCAAGCTGCCAGACACCGATCCGTTGCGCCCAGGACACACCGCAAGGGCAACCACGATGGCACTGTAGCCAAGATAGAAGGTTATCCAGGGCCATGTGATGAAGGGCTCCCGAAGAATTGCGGCGAACGCTTGCATATACCAGTCTCTGGCAATCACACCAAGCCACAAACTGTCCAGCGCTGCGAAGAGCAGCAACACCGTGAGGTAGGCATAAACAATACGACGTAACAGGACATTTCTCACAATGGACACCTCATTTCGATCAGATTAGAAACAAATCCGGCCTTTTCATACGTGTTGATGGCGACACGGTTTCCGGCAAACACCTCCAGGCGTAATTCATCCAGTCCCATCGCTCTGGCTTCGTCGGACAATGTGGTGAGGATCTGTCTGGCAATTCCCTGACCGCGAAAGTCGGGCAATGTGTAAATAAAGCCAATATACCCATGGTGACTGTGCTCAAGATAGGCTTTGGACGGACGCTTTTGCACATACCCTGAGCTGACCAGTTTGCCGTCTGCCTCGGCCACGACCATCCGCGTTTCTTCGTCCTCAAGCAGTGCGGCAAGATCATAGTATCGGTAGCGCTGCTTCTGACGGCGGGGAATATACTGTGCCTCTGTCTCAATAATCCCACACTGAAACTGATTCAGAACAGGTAAGTCAGCAGAAGTCGCGTGGCGGCAGTGTGCAGTCATTGGCAGGCCCTTAATTGTGTCAAAGACGATTAAATAGCACGAAGTTAACCGGTAGAGCAAAATCTGCAACACCTGGTGCCACAAGCAATCTGCGCTTGCGATTTCATGCAACGCCGTTATACTGCAATCTAACTGTATAGAAAAACAGGCTGTGTATGCGTCCACTTACTCCAAGACAAACGGAAGTCCTCGAACTAATCAAAACCACCATGGCCGAAACGGGTATGCCGCCGACGCGTGCTGAAATTGCCCTCCAACTGGGCTTTAAATCGGCCAATGCCGCGGAAGAACATTTAAAAGCACTGGCGCGCAAAGGCGTAATCGAAATGCTGCCCGGTCGTTCGCGGGGGATCCGTCTTAACATCGATGCTGAAGCACAAAACGAGGAAGAAGAAGGCTTGCCACTTATCGGGCGAGTTGCCGCCGGTGAGCCTGTGCTGGCACAAGAGCATATTGAGGCGCACTATAAGGTTGACCCTGCCCTGTTTCATCCGCACGCCGATTTTTTACTGCGCGTTGACGGTATGAGTATGAAAGATATTGGTATTCTGGATGGCGATCTGCTGGCCGTGCATCGCACTACCGATGTGCATAACGGTCAGGTTGTAGTAGCCCGGGTGGATGAAGACGTCACCGTTAAGCGACTGGAGAAGAAAGGTCGCGAAGTGCTACTGCATGCGGAGAATGACGAGTTTGAACCGATTCGGGTCGACCTTGCCAGTCAGCCGTTTAACATTGAAGGTATAGCCGTAGGAGTTATACGCAACGCCGACTGGATGTAACCGGACAGCGTTCTGAAGCAAAAAGGCACATTATACGATGTGCCTTTTTTGTTTGTCCCCGACAAAAGTCGGGCATCACTCCCTTACCCTGCGCATTGTATACTAAACCCCCGATCTCCCATCATCATCCCATTGGTTAAATTATCGACAGTCTGATGAGTAATTGTCAGAAAAGAC
>CAZDUT010000036.1:0-18865 GCA_964508695.1 uncultured Alteromonas sp. | reverse complement strand
GAGGTGTCGGCGCAACTGGACATGAATGCCGATGTGCGGATAAGCACTCGCCCCGCCGATAACGTCCAGAATGCTCCGCCTTACCTGGTGTGGATATCTCTGCAACGCTATCCGGACACCTGGATCGCCATTCCTATCACTGGCCTGAACGAGGCCAATATTTCGCCTCTGACGATGTACCTGATGGTTATTGGTATATTAAGTGTTGCCGGAGGCTGGTTATTTGTGCGGCGTATGACGCGCCCGCTTCAGTCGCTACAGCGAGCAGCTCTGGAGGTGGGTCACGGCCACTTCCCGCCACCGCTTGAAGAGCAGGGCAGCAGTGAGATGATTGCGGTTACGCGGGCATTCAACAAAATGAATCAGGGCATCAAGCAACTGGAACACGATCGCACCCTGATGACGGCGGGTATCTCCCACGACCTCCGCACACCACTGACCCGCATTCGTCTGGCCACGGAAATGCTACCAGACCAACAGGACTGGATAAAAGACGGTATCATCAATGATATCGAGGATATGAACGCCATTATCGATCAGTTCATTGAATATGCCCGGTTTGATACCGAAGAGGTTCATGAAGAAGATGATCTGAATACGCTTATCCGCGAGGCCACTCAGGCGCGCCAGCTTGATGAGACTCACCATATTTCGCTTAAACTCGGTGATGTACCGGCGCAAAGTTTGCGCCGTATCGGCATAAAGCGGGTGATCGAAAACCTGATTGAAAATGCCTTTCGCTACGGCTCAGACCGCATTGTTATCACGACCTTTTACGACACCAAGGAACGCCGTGTTTACTGCAAAATCCGGGACTACGGCCCCGGTATTCCGGAAGCGTATTTAAGCGATGTGTTCATGCCCTTTGCCCAGGGTGATAAGGCGCGGGGCAGCACCGGTTCAGGACTTGGGCTGGCCATCACCCGTCGCATTGTAGAAGCTCACGACGGCCAAATTCGTCTGCGCAACCACCCTCAGGGTGGGCTGATTGCCGAATTCTGGCTGGCAGTGCGCGGCAGACTTAAATAAACAGATTTGCCGGTGCGCCGACATCGGTATCGCCGGGCATTGCCATGCCCGTGAGTCCACAATAACAGCGGCAAACGGCTATAAAAAAGCCCGCAGTACACTGCGGGCATAAAGTAATCACGGCTGTGATTATCGTTGGGACTGGTAGCCGGGACCGGCCTGTTTAATTGTGTCGCTTACGTCGTATCTGGCAAAGTTTTGTTGAAACTGTTCAATCAGCCGCGCCGCGTAATCATCATATTGTGCTTTATCCTGCCAGGTGTCTCTGGGCACAAGCAACTGACTGTCAACCCCGGGAACGGCAACCGGTACATCGAGGTTGAGCCCGTCAATATGTTGGGTCTCTACGTCGCGCAACCTGCCCGTCACAATGGCGTCAATGATGGCGCGGGTGGTTGGAATATCAAACCGCTTGCCCTGACCGAAGGGTCCACCGGTCCAACCGGTATTCACCAGGTACACCCGGGATCCAAACGCTTTCACCCTTTTCATTAACAGCTCGGCATACACACCCGCTGGACGCGGAAAAAACGGCGCACCAAAGCAGGTAGAAAATGTTGATTCAATCTCCGCGCTGGAGCCAATTTCCGTCGAGCCCACCTTTGCCGTATAGCCACTTAAAAAGTGATAGGCCGCGGCAGGTTCACTGAGTACAGACACGGGAGGCAGGACACCGCTGACATCGCAGGTGAGAAATACCACTGCGCGTGGCTCACCGCCTCTGTTTTTCTCTACCCGCTTGCCAATATGCTCAAGCGGATAGGCGGCGCGTGAATTCTGGGTCAGCGACGTGTCGGTATAGTCAGGTGTGCGCTGCGCATCCATGACAACGTTTTCCAGAATTGTGCCGAACCGGATGGCGTCCCAAATGACCGGTTCATTCTTTTGTGACAGGTCGATACATTTCGCATAGCAGCCGCCCTCAATATTAAATACACTGCCAGGCGCCCAGCCGTGTTCGTCGTCACCAATCAGGTAGCGCTTTGGATCGGCCGATAGTGTTGTCTTGCCGGTGCCTGATAACCCAAAGAACAGCGTTACGTCTCCTTCTTCGCCCACGTTTGCAGAACAATGCATAGGCAGCACATCGTTGGCGGGCAAGAGGAAATTTTGTACCGAGAACATGGCTTTTTTCATTTCACCGGCATAACGCATTCCCGCGATCAGCACTTTTTTATCCGCAAAGTTGATGATCACGCAGCCATCGCTGTTAGTACCATCGCGCTCAGGCTCACACACAAACCCCGGCACATTCATGATCTGCCAGGGCATTTCGTCACGGCTATTCCAGTTATCCGGCGTGATAAAGAGGTTTCGCGCAAACACGTGCTGCCAGGCCGTCTGGGTTCGCACCATAACCGGTAACGCATGGTCAGGATCAGCGCCTACCTGCAGGTGTGACAAAAAGTGCTCCTGGCGGACAAGGTAGCTTTCAACGCGCTCCCACAGAGCAGCGAACTGCTGGGGATCAAACGGTTTGTTGACCGTGCCCCAGTCAATGCTGTCCTCGCTGCCGGACTCTTTAACAATAAAGCGGTCGGCTGGCGAACGTCCGGTGCGCTTACCGGTTTCGACAACCAGTGCACCATTTTTGGCTAGCTGGCCTTCACCACGCTGAATTGCCAGTTCAATAAGCTCTGCATTGGATAAATCCACGCGCGGTGAAACCTGTAGTTCCTGATCCATGGTCGCTGCGGTCATAACTGAAACCTTATCTGTAAGTTTACGATGCTACTTTCATTTTTCACTGATTGTACGCAATATCAGCCCCACCGCAATAACCAGACGATGCATAATGACTATTTTTATTACAAGACAACGAGATCAACGGGGGAGCGGCGCAAAATGACACCCACAGACAGCACAATACCATCTGCGAACTGTTGGTTAAGAGGCGTTATAAACCCAGTAAGCTTTCACCGACGCTTACACTTTTATTGGGATCAGGGAGAACGGTGCCGCCGGCTTTAATCATCAGCCGGCGGCAGGCGAGAATTGCCCAAGACGGGGTTATTGCTGGCTGCCGGTATCACCCGCGTGGCCGTTATGAATTGCCTCCACATCAATGCTGTCAAAGCGGTACTCCGTATGACAGTACTGGCAATTCATCTTTATTGCGCCTTCTTCGTCAATAATGGCATGAAGCTCGGCTTTATCGACATTTTTCAGCGCCGCCGCGCTGCGTTCGCGCGAGCAAGTGCAGGCAAAACTAACAGCCTGGGGCGGATAAACTTCAACCTCTTCCTGATGGAAGAGGCGATAGAGAATGTCATTCACCGGCAGAGAAAACATTTCCTCGACGGTTAATGTGTCGGTGAGTTTGCTGATGTGCTCAAACTCGCCGAGGCTGTCTTTTTCTGATGCACTGGCTGAGGTTGGCATGACCTGAAGCAATACCCCTGCCGCGCGGGCATTCTCTGGCGCCGACAAATCAGTCATCAGCCGCACCCGGGTGGGTAACTGTTCCGACTGCTCAAAGTAGCCTTCTATACATTCTGACAATGACGGCCTGTCCAGTGCAACCACGCCCTGATAACGCTCGCCCTCGTCAGGCGTAATGGTGATCACCAGCACGGCCTTCGCCACCAGCTCGGCGAAGGATTCCGGCAGGCTCGTCAGTGACTCATCCCAACGTGCCACCCCGCGCATGGTCTGATCGTGGGTGGCACTGATTACGGCATAGCGCACCACGCCTTCACTCTGAATTTGCAGGCTGATTTCACCCTCAATCTTTAGCGTGGCGGTCAGCAGCGACGTGGCCGCCGCCATTTCTCCAAGCAACTGCTGAATTTGTACCGGGTACTCGTAGTTGTGCACAATAGGCTGCAAGCTGTCGCTGAGCTTAACCAGTTCGCCGCGCACGCTGGCGGCAGGAAATAAAAAACGGTGTAATTGGTCAAACGAACTCATAGAAGATCCTTTGGATTAAATCGGTGTCTAAACACGCCGCTTATTCGCGGTGTTTCATTTTAATAATTTCCCGGCGCTGCTTTTTGTCAGGACGGCCATCAGGGTGCGGATTATGAAATGTGTTCATTTTTCTTGCCAGCTGGTTCTGTTCACGCTGCGCAAGACTCTCTGCGGTTTCCTCGTAAAGCTCCGCCGCCAGTGGCGCGCCCAGCCGCTTCTCGCTCAGCCCTAACACCCTGACCTCTTTAACGTCCCAGCCCGCAGTGATCTTCAGCATGGCGCCCAGCTCAACATTACGCCCGGGTTTGGCCCGCTGTCCGTTATAGTGCACTTTCCCGGCCTGCACCATTTCCCGTGCCAGCGCCCGGGTCTTATAGAAGCGTGCAGCCCACAGCCACTTGTCCAGTCTGACATTTTGTGATGTATTGTCGCTTTGCTTTTGGCTCATGTAATAATTTCGTAAGTGGTGCCCTTTAGTGTTGTGACCCTTGCCCAGACTAGGCTATGATGAGTCGGCTAAAGCGCGGTAATACTTATAATTAAACGATAAAATCAGCGGTATCATTGTAAACGCATGACTTTGACTAACTTTACTCCACAAGCACTGGCCAGTGCTGCCGGCCAACACCAGAAGCGTATACATCTGGTCGTGGTCGCCCTTTTAGCGCTATACCTGATAGCGTTTGCAGCCGAGCTTGTCTGGCGTATTGTACCGCAGCCTACCCTTTCGCCTCCAGTTGCAACCACAAACACGTCTCCCGTGCCTGGCGGTAGTGGTCAACGTGGGGTCAATATCAGCAAAATACAACAATTAAACCTGTTCGGAAATGCCACAGCAAAGCCGCAGCCGGTTGAACAAAAGCCGGTAACCGATGCGCCTGAGACCCGTCTTAACCTCACCCTTACCGGTGTGGTAGTCAGCAGTGAAGAATCCGGTGCAACGGCAATCGTAGAGAATCGCGGGACGCAAAATGTGTATGGCCTGGGCGAGAAAATCGAAGGTACCAACGCCAGTCTGCAGCAGGTATTTAAAGACCGGGTCATTATCCGCAATGGTGCCCGCGATGAAACCCTGATGCTTGACGGCATTGATTATGACGAAGCCAACCGCCGGCGTGAACGCAACGTCCAGCAACAGGCCCGGCAACAGGAGCCGGAGCGGAAATTGAGTGACGAAGCCGTCGAGGCGACTGTCGCGCTGCGCGAGCAGCCAGCAAACTTTACAGACTTTATTTCTATCTCTCCGCAAACGGAGGATGGCCAGCTTATCGGTTATAAGGTCGCACCGGGTAAAGATCCCGAGCTGTTTAACGCAGCGGGCCTGCAGTCGGGCGATGTTATCGCCCAGATTAATGGTCTGGATCTCACCGATTTACAACAATCAAAAGAAGCGCTTTCTGAACTGCGCAGCGCCCAGAGCATTGAGCTGACGATTCTGCGCGATGGCAGTTATGCAACGGTATACCTAGACTTACCGGATACGGTAGCTCAGTAAGCACGAAAGGATGACTGAATTATGAGGCAAGCCCGCCACACCCTGATTTCCCGCATTGGCACCGCGCTGTGTACAGCGCTGTTGTGCGTGTCGGTCACAGCTGCCGAGTACATGCCAAATTTCAAAGACACCGACATCAACGAATTTATCAATATTGTCGGTAAAAACCTGGAGCGCACGATCATTGTCGATCCGAACGTGCGGGGCAAAATCAGTGTGCGCAGCTACGACATGCTCAACGAAGAGCAGTACTATCAGTTCTTCCTTAACGTGCTGCAGGTCTATGACTTTGCCGTGGTGGAAATGCCCAGCGGCATTTTAAAAGTGGTTCGCTCCAAAGACGCCAAACACTCCAATATTCCGGTGGTTGAAGGCGCGCTGAAAGACGGTGACGAGATGATCACCCGCGTGGTGCCGGTATATAACGTACCGGTACGCGAACTCGCCCCGATACTGCGTCAGTTAAACGATCAGGCCGGCGGCGGCAACGTGGTCAGTCACGACCCGTCCAATGTCATGATGCTGACCGGGCGGGCCGCTGTGGTCAACCGGCTGGTAGAAATCATCGAGCGGGTAGATCGCGCCGGTGACGAAGAAGTCGAAATTGTTAAGCTTAAATATGCCTCAGCTTCTGAAATGGCGCGTATTATCGAAAGCATTAATAACTCGCAGGGCAAAGGTGCGACAGGGGCCAAAATGGAGCCGCGCATCGTGGCCGACGACCGCACGAACTCGGTGATTGTCAGTGGTGACGTCAAAGCCCGCCAGCGTCTGGTTAACCTTATCAAACGCATGGATCAGGAGCTGGAATCCAACGGCAATACCCGCGTGGTATTTTTAAATTACGCGAAGGCTGAGGACATTGTGCAGGTACTGCGCGGGGTGTCTGCCAGCATTCAGGCCGAAGAGCAGGGCAACAGTCAGCCTCAGCGTCGTAGCAATTCTGATCGCGAAGTCAGTATCGAAACGCACGAAGACTCCAATGCCGTGGTGATCACGGCCGAGCCAGATATGATGCGCTCCCTGGAAGATGTCATTCGCCAGCTGGACGTGCGACGTGCGCAGGTTCAGGTTGAAGCCATTATCGTCGAAGTATCTGAAGGCGACGGCAGCACACTGGGCGTACAATGGGTATCAGAAGAAGGCGGTGGTACGCAGTTTACCAACGGCGTGGTGCCGGTCGGCGCACTGGGTGTGGCATTACGACAGGCGGAAGATCGTACTGTCGATGAGTCGTATGTCACTGAAGAAGGAAACGTTGTACAACGTGAACGAACCGTGGAAGGTAACCTCACCCCGCTGGCCAACCTGCTCGGTGGCGCCAATGGTCTGATTGCCGGTGTTATTCGTGACGGCTGGGGCGCCGTGGTACAGGCGGTGAGCAACGACACCAACTCGAATATTCTGGCCACCCCGCACTTAACCACCATGGATAACGAAGAAGCCTTCTTTATCGTGGGTCAGGAAGTGCCGATTATTACCGGCACCACCACCGGCGACAATAACTCCAACCCGTTCCAGACCGTGGATCGTCAGGAAGTGGGGGTAAAACTTAAAGTCACGCCTCAGATTAACGAAGGTGACGCGGTACAACTGCTGATTGAACAGGAAGTGTCCAGTGTCAGCGGCGCCACGTCCGTGGATATTTCCATTAACAAGCGTGAAATTAAAACCACGGTGATTGTGGATGACGGCGGGACCATTGTACTGGGCGGTTTGATTGACGAAGACGTGCAGGAAAGTGTTTCGAAAGTACCGCTGCTGGGTGATATTCCGATTCTTGGTCACTTGTTTAAATCAACCTCGACATCGAAACGCAAGACCAACCTGATGGTCTTTATCCGTCCGACCATTGTCCGCGACGGTGCAACCATGAATGACATCAGTCACCGTAAGTACAATTACATCCGGGCATTGCAATTGCGCCGTCAGCAACAGGGCGTATCGCTAATGCCAAACGAGGAAGGCCCGAGCATGCCGGCGTGGGATGATAAGCTGGCACTGCCACCGTCGTTTGAAGAATACATCATGGACAAGGAAAACCTTGGTCAGGATGAGGACGACGACTGATTATGGCCGATAACGACGAACAGCTAACCCAGGCCTTTGAAGCGCAGGAAGAAGCGCTGGAGGCCATGGACGAAGAGCAGGTCGATGCAGAGGCGGCCGGCCCCCGCCAGCTGGGTTTTGGCTTTGCCAAGCGCAACAAGGTTCTGCTGGAAACCAATGAAACGCCTGCGATACTGTATTACACCTCGCAAACGCCTTTCCCGGTGTTTGCTGAAGTGCGTCGCTTTTATGGCGAGCCCTTCGTGCCCAGGCAAATCCCTGACGACGAGTTTGAACATTTTCTGACCAGCGCCTTCCAGCGCGACAGTTCGGCCGCGAAACAGCTGATGGAAGATCTTGGCAACGAGAGTGACTTGTTCTCGCTGGCAGAAGACTTACCCGATACTGAGGACTTGCTCGACAGCGAAGACGACGCGCCGATAATCAAGCTGATTAACGCCATGCTGGGTGAAGCCATTAAAGAGGGTGCCTCGGATATCCACATTGAGACGTTTGAGAACCAGCTGGTGGTGCGCTTCCGGGTCGATGGCGTACTACGCGAGATCCTGCGCCCTAACCGCAAACTGTCATCCATGCTGGTTTCGCGTATCAAGGTAATGGCAAAACTGGATATTGCTGAAAAGCGCGTTCCTCAGGACGGCCGAATTACCCTGCGTATTGCCGGGCGCGCGGTCGATGTGCGGGTATCCACCATGCCCTCCAGCCATGGCGAGCGCGTGGTACTGCGCCTGCTGGATAAGAATAACGCGCGTCTGAACCTCGAAGACTTAGGCATGACCAAGCGTAACCGCGATGCCTTTTCCACGCTTATCCGCAAACCCCACGGTATCATTCTTGTGACCGGCCCCACCGGCTCGGGGAAAAGTACCACGCTGTACGCGGGCTTAAGTGAAATAAACAGTCGCGACCGCAATATTCTTACTGTCGAAGATCCCATTGAATTTGACTTGCCCGGTATCGGTCAGACTCAGGTCAACCCGCGTGTCGATATGACCTTTGCCCGCGGCCTTCGCGCTATCCTGCGTCAGGATCCGGATGTGGTAATGGTCGGTGAGATCCGGGATATCGAAACCGCCCAGATTGGGGTTCAGGCCAGTTTGACCGGTCACCTGGTGCTCTCAACCCTGCACACCAACACCGCCGCAGGCGCAATTACCCGGCTTGAAGATATGGGTATCGAACCCTTTCTGCTCTCATCAAGTCTGCTGGCTGTGCTGTCGCAGCGTCTGGTAAGAACGCTGTGTAATGACTGCAAAGAGCCGCACGAGCCCAATGAGCAGGAAGCGCAAATTCTCGGCGTGGCCGATTTGACCAGTTCACCCACCATTTATTCTGCCCGGGGCTGCGCCGCCTGTAACCAAACCGGTTACCGCGGCCGTACCGGTATTCATGAATTGCTTATGGTGGATGAAAAAATCCGCGAAATGGTGCATGAAGGCCACGGCGAACAGTCGATAGAGCGTTATATCCGCGCCAGCACGCCGAGTATTCGGGATGACGGTTGCCGCAAAGTACTGGCCGGTATTACCTCGCTGGAAGAAGTCCTGCGGGTAACACGCGAGGATTAATATGGCGGCATTTGCGTACAAGGCCGTCAATGACAAAGGCCGGAATAAGAGCGGCGTCCTTGAAGGTGACAACCCCCGTCAGGTACGCCAGCAGCTAAGAGAAAAAGGGCTGATCCCACTGGAAGTGGAGCAGGTCGCGGAAAAAAGCAGCGCAGGTAAGTCTGGTTTTACGCTGTTTCGCCCACGCGTGTCGGCCTCTGATCTGGCACTGCTCACACGACAGCTCGCCACCTTGGTCGAATCAGCCCTGCCTATCGAAGAAGCATTACTGGCTGTCGCCGAGCAATGTGAAAAACCGCGCCAGAAAAATATGATGATGGCGGTGCGCAGCAAGGTAGTAGAAGGCCATGGCCTGGCCGATGCACTGGCACAATTTCCCAGTGTGTTTGATGAGCTTTACCGTGCCATGGTTGCCGCGGGCGAAAAGTCCGGACACCTTGATACGGTACTTAACCGTTTGGCCGATTATACCGAGCGACGTCAGCAAACCCGCAGCCAGATTATTCAGGCCTTGATCTATCCGTCACTGATGATGTTTTTTGCCCTTGGCATTGTATTGCTGCTGCTGACCGTGGTTGTACCCAAAATAGTCGGTCAGTTTGATCACATGGGCCAGGATCTTCCCACCATTACCCAGGTGCTGATCAGTGTCAGCGAGTGGTTACAGGCTTACGGCGTGGTCATGCTGGGGGCGATTGCCGTTCTCATTTTGCTGATTCAGCGTATTTTGCAACAAAAGGCCATGCGTCTGCGCTATCACCGGCTTATCCTGTCGATGCCACTGATCGGTAAGGTATCACGGGGGCTTAACACCGCCCGCTTCGCCCGCACGTTGAGTATTCTTACGGCCAGCGCCGTGCCGTTGCTCGAAGCCATGCGTATTTCCAGCGACGTGCTGGAAAACCAGCATATTAAGAATCAGGTGTCTGACGCTGCGGTCAATGTCAAAGAAGGCAGCAGCCTGCGCGCCGCACTGGATAACACCAAGATGTTTCCGCCGATGATGATGCACATGATTGCCAGCGGCGAAAAGTCCGGCGAACTGCAGCAAATGCTGGCCCGGGCAGCAGATAATCAGGACAGGGAATTTGAGGCGCTGGTTGGTGTCTCACTTAAAGTCTTTGAGCCGTTGCTCATTGTGTCTATGGCCGGCATTGTGCTGTTTATCGTGATGGCCATACTGCAACCAATTCTCGCATTAAACAATATGGTGAACATTTAATGAAAACCTTAACTCGTAGCTCTGGATTCAGTTTGATTGAAGTCATGGTGGTGCTGCTCATCATCGGTATTATGGCCTCGATGGTGGCACCGCAAATTTTGGGCAATCAGGAAGAAGCGCAGCTTAAAAAGGCCGCCGTGGATATCCAGCAACTGGAAAGCGCGATGGAAATGTACAAACTGCGCAATAACCGTTTCCCCACGACTGAGCAGGGACTGGATGCGCTGGTCAGTGCACCCACTATCGAACCGGTTCCCCGCAACTACCCGGAAGCCGGCTTTATCAAGCGCCTGCCTGAAGACCCCTGGGGCAATCCTTATGCGCTGATCAGCCCGGGAGAACTGGGTGTCATTGATATCTACTCAAGTGGCCCTGATGGGGAACCCGGTACCGATGACGACATCGGCAACTGGAATATCAACGAATACCTGAATTAGGGTCTTGCTCTTGTATGACTCGCACTTACCGGCATCATCGCGCCCTCGGCTTCACCTTACTTGAAGTCATGCTGGTCCTGTTATTAATGGGGCTGGCAGCGGGCTACGTCATGTTCAATGCCTTTGGGGCGAGTCAGTCAGATTTACTTAAAAGTCAGGCCTCGCGGCTTCAGGTGCTCACTGACATGGCCAGTGATTACGCGGTGCTTAACCAGCGCCAGATGGGGATCCGCTTCGAAGAGCAGGACAGCGAATACTTTTTCGTTTACCTGGATGAGGAGGACGAGTGGCAACG
This sequence comes from uncultured Alteromonas sp., assembly GCA_964508695.1. Classification (GTDB taxonomy): domain Bacteria; phylum Pseudomonadota; class Gammaproteobacteria; order Enterobacterales; family Alteromonadaceae; genus Alteromonas. The sequence goes on along the minus strand of CAZDUT010000036.1, from coordinate 7,839 downwards.
CATTGAGGATGAGGAGATTTACCAGGCGCATACCCTGCCCGAGCCGTTCACCTACACCCTCAACCTTGACGATCTGCCCTGGGAAACTGACGAGCAGCTGTTTGATCGTGAAATCTTTGATGAAAGCCTGAGTGTCTCTGATGCAGGCGTGCAAATAGGCGAGGAAGAGGAACCGATCAAGCCACCCCAGGTGTTAATCATGTCCAGCGGTGAAATTACCCCCTTCACCCTCACTTTCAACTTTGAGGGTGGCTTCGATGAAGAGCCGGTATACTTTACCCTAAGTAACCACGACATGCCGCCACTTGAACTGGAAGGTCCGCTGGAGCAACCACCACTATGAGTGTCGCAACCCGCCAGCGTGGTATGACCCTGCTGGAAGTCATGGTCGCCCTGCTTATTTTTGCCCTCACCGGCAGCGCCATTTTAAAAGCTGCCGGCGATCACTTAAGCAGTGTCGGTCAGGTCGAAGAAATTACCTTTGCCAACTGGGTCGCCAGCAACCGCTTAAACCAGCTTCAACGGGAAACCAGCTGGCCACCGAAAAAGAAACAAGGCAGCATGGAAATGGCTGACCGCACCTGGTATTGGCAGCAACAGGTTACCAAAACCAACGATGACGCCTTGCGTGCCGTAGATATATCGGTGGGCCTGGATCCTGAGTATGGCAGCTCACTGACCACCGTCACTACCTTCGTTGCCAAACCCGGAGAAAAGTCCTGATGCAGCGCGGCTTTACTCTGCTTGAGATCCTCATTGCGATGGCTATTTTCACCTTGATTGGCCTGGCCTCCACCGGATTGCTGACAACCGTTATCGACAGCAATGATTTATCTTCTCAGCGCTTCGAAAAATTGCAGCAGCTGCAGCGAGCCATGATCACTATCGAGCGAGATATCCAGCAGGCGGTGCCCCGCGCCGTGCGCATTGATGGCGAAAAGCGCGATGTGGTGATTGCCGGTGGCACCATGGATGATGGCGAGTCAGACACTATCGGCTTTGTTCGCGCCGGCTGGCAGAACCCGCAAATGATGCTGCCACGCAGTACGCTTCAGTTTGTGTCCTATCGCCTGCGCGAAGAAAAACTCGAACGCCTGTATGGCAACTATGTCGACAACGTTATCGGGTTTGAACCTAAAGTGCGGGTTCTGATGGATGATGTGACCAGGTTTAAAGTAGAGTTTATTGCGCAAAAGCCCGGCAATGGCACCACTAATCGCATGGACGATGAGGAAAAGTGGACAGAAAGCTACACCGGGCAAGTGTTACCTTATGCCATCGCCATAGAATTCCAGTCGAAAGACTTTGGTCTGCTTCGGCGTGAATTCACGCTATCCGGAGGTGCCGGATGAACCATCCCGGACGCCAGCAGGGCGTCGCGCTGATGATTGTGCTGATGATTGTGGCACTGGTGTCGGTACTCGCCACCGAGATGGGGACACGTCTGCAACTGCAGGTCCAGCGAACCATGAATATCGCTGACAGCAATCAGGCCTACTGGTATGCCATGGGCGCCGAAGCGTTTGCCAAAAAGTCGATTGCCACACTGATGGAGACGACCGGGGATAAAATCACGCTTAATCAGCCATGGGCACAGGAGTTCAACTACCCGCTTGATGGCGGCGGCCTGCAGGCCCGGCTGGAGGACATGCAAAGCTGTTTTAACCTCAACGCCATCCTTGAGGGTGCCGATCAAAATAATCCTCAGCAGGTCACACTGACGATGGAAGCCTTTCATACCATGCTGCTGGCCATCAACAGTGACAAAATCGATAACTATACCGCCGACACGGTGCGCGATAGCCTTGCCGACTGGGTCGATGACGATGATCGCATGCGCCCTTACGGTGCCGAAGACAGCACCTATGAGGGACTGGCCCATCCCTACCTGGCCGCCAACAGCCTGTTAAGTGCGCAAAGTGAGTTACGTTTGGTCAATGGTGTCTCGGCGGAATGGCTGAACGATTTGCTGCCCCTGATTTGCGTGATCCCCGGCGTGGAAACCATGCAGATTAATGTCAACACCATTCCCCCTGAGCGCTCCGCACTGCTTGCGGGTGTGACCGGACTCAGCCGCGCCCAGGCCGACAGCCTTATCAGCAGTCGCCCACAGGATGGCTGGACTGACACGCAGGCATTTTTGAGTGAACCGGCCGTTCAGGCCCTGAATATGCCTCAGGAAAAAACCGGCTGGTTTACGGTAACCACCAAGTATTTTATTTTACACACCAAGACCCGCTACAATAAGGCGAACTTTACCATGTCATCCGTATTTGAAGTCGATGATAACGCGGGTGTCAGCGTGCTTAGGCGCGAATTCGGAGGAGTAGATTAATGGAACAACTGATTGTCCGTCTTGGCTCGCGGGAAGACGATCCGGTCCACTGGCTGGTTTGGTCTGACAGCGAAGATGAGATCATTGTCTCCGGCGAGTTGCCTGATGTGTCGCAATTACAAACGCTGTCTGAGCGAGCCGGACAGCGCTCTGTCATTGCCCTGGCGCCAACCAGTGACATTCTCCTGACATGGGTTGAGTTACCTCCCCGTGCCGGCAGAAAAGTGCTTAACGCCGTACCTTATATGCTGGAGGATGGACTGGCGACAGACATAGAAAGCCAGTTCTTTGCCTTTGGGGATAAAGTGGGCAACCAGCAGGCTGTGGCGGTGGTAAGCCGTGATCAAATGGCACAATGGAAAAGCTGGCTGGATGACGCCGGGCTGTATTGTGACACCCTGCTGCCGGACGTGCTGGCGGTACCACACAACCCGCAGGGCTGGACACTGTTGACGCTGGGTGAACAACTGCTGCTACGCGAAGACAGCTGGCGCGGTATGCAGGGGGAAGCCAGCTGGTTAGTACCAACACTGTCGCATTATGCCTCGCATCAGCATGAGCCGATTACGCTGGTCAGCTATGCCGATATTACGTTGCCTGAATTAGACAATGTGACGGTGACACAACCGCCGCCGGAATTGCCCATTCAGGTATTGGCCAAAGAAGCACTGGCCTGTCGCTTTAATTTATTTCAGGGTGACTACAAGGTAAAGCGCTCATCAAATAAAGCCTGGCATCAGTGGCGCCTGGCGGCAGTGCTGGCCGTGATTGCGTTTGGTGCCAGCCTTGTCGATAAGGGTCTGACGCTGTATCAGCTGCAGCAGCAAAATGACCAATTACGGGCACAGATTGATGACACCGTAAAACAGGGATTCCCCAATATCGGGCCGTACCGGGATGTGAAACGTAAGCTGCAGTCCGAGCTGGCTCGTCTTGAGCAAAGCGGGGGCTCAGCATCAATGCTGGTCATGCTTGAGCAACTGACCGGCCCTTTTGCGGCGACGGATGTGCGCCCGCAAACACTGCGCTTTGACGCTGCGCGCACAGAAATTCGTATGCAGGCGGTCGGAAAAAGTTTTGAGGCCCTCGAACAGTTCCGCCGACAGGCAGAAAGCATCGGCTTTGTGGTCGAGCAAGGCGCCATTAATAACCGCGATGATGGTGTCATTGGCACGGTTTCAATCAGGAGTACGACATGAACGCAGTAATGGAAAAATACCGGGCCCTGACCGAACGCGAACAGCGTCTGGTAATGTTATCCGGCATTGTCGTGCTGATTGCACTTTTCTACTTCATTGTCTGGTCACCACTGACCACCAGTATCGAACGGGAGCGGGCATTGCTGCAAAGTCAGCAGGAGTTGCTGGCCTGGGTGAAAGACAGTGCTGGCCGGGCCCAGCAACTGCGTCGTAGCCAGGGCACCGAGACGGTATTGTCCGGCTCGTTACCTCAGGCTGTTAATCGCACTACCGCCGCGCATAATATCGCTATCACCCGCATGCAGCCCCAGGGTGAGGAGCTGCAGGTATGGGTCGACCAGGCGCCGTTTAATAATGTACTTGCGTGGCTGCAGAGTATGGAGCAGCAGGGAATTGTTATTCTGCAGGCTGATATCGCCCAAGCAGATGAAGCCGGTTATATCAAAATACGTCGCTTACAGTTAGGAAAAGCATGAAGTCACGGGTTTTATGGATTGTCGTTGGGCTGCTGGCCTTTGTTATCTTTTTGCTGGCAAATTTACCGGCCACGCAGGTCATCGGGCGTACCACGTTACCTGACAACCTTGCAATGTCAGGGGTCAGCGGAACAATATGGAATGGCCGGGCTCAGACCGTAGTTGCCAACGGCCTGCCGGTAGATAACCTTGAGTGGGACGTTAACCCCTGGTCATTGCTTACCGGCACCCTGAGCATGAAGGTGAAGGCCGGTGATTTGCGCGATGCCACCAGCATTGCTTTCAAAGGCCCGCTGAGCATCGATCTGTTTTCTTTTGAGCATGTTGAAGCAGAAGACTTTCTGTTATATCTGCCCGTTGACCGGGTTCTGGCAGAAGTGCAGTTACCGTTGCCGGTCAATGCCGGAGGCCGGTTTCGTGTGCAGCTCGATGCGTTGTCTTTCGGGCCCGGCTGTGAAACGTTAAACGGCACCGGTGACTGGCTCAACGCCACGGTAGCCGGTACACAAGGCCCGATTGATTTTGGTAGCTATTCGGCACAGCTTCGCTGTGAAGGCGAGTCGATTGGCGTACGTGTCGAAGAGCCGAATATGCTGGGCCTGACGATGGACGCGGTACTGCAACCTGACTTCAGTGGCATGACGGTTAACGGACGGGTCAAGCCCGACGACAGCCTGCCAGACGAAGTGCACCAGGCCGCCCTTTTCTTTGGGCAACCCGACGCCGATGGCTACATCCCGATCAGACTCGACTAAGCGCTAGCCGGTGTAAAAATCCGGAAAGTGGTAGGGCGCCATAGCCAGTGCCACGGCCAGTTCATACACATCCTGGCGGGTGACGTAATTATGGGTAAATAAACCAATAGCCCCGCCTTTTTGTTTCACATTTTCGGTGGCAAACAGCCGGTCCATCACATGGCCAAGTTCCTCACCGGCTTCCAGTGCCTGATACACCTGTGCGGGTAACGGCATACTGGCACTGCGCGTGACCGACCACCGCCCCTGGTGGCACAAGGCGACATAGGCAAAGGTTGCCGGACCATCATCCAGTACATCGACACCGCCTTCAATGGCGGTAAACCAGGCATTGGGGGCATCGTTACCAAATTCTTCAATACAGGCTTTAACCCGGTTTATTGCGCCTTCCCGGGTTTCCTCCTCTGTCATAGGCTGATCCGGCACACCACTGGGTACACTGGCTGCGACCACCTCAAACTCGCTCTCCAGCATGTCACAAAGCACCACGGCGATGGCGTTCACTTTGACCGGATTGGTGGAACCTACAATAATCTGTGACATCTTAATTGGCCTTTTTCGGGGGGCTGCAAAGGATTGCCTGAGTCAGGCTACGGTAATCGGTGACAGCCGGGAAGTCGTCTATCTGCCGGGCAGGCAACTGGCTGTCAGGGTTACTGACTGCCAGCAGGTGCGCAATACCGAATGTTTTGGCAGCGTGCAATATGCCAATGCTGTCATCCACAAACAGCGTGCGCTGTGGATCAAAGCCCAGCCGCGCCTGCAATTGTTGCCACAATGACTGTGACTCTTTAGTGACACCAAACTCATGCGTGGAAATCAGCGTATCAATGTGGGTGTCCAGTTTAGTGTGCTCAATTTTAAGCGCAAGACTGTCTGGGTGAGCGTTGGTAACCAGTACGACATTGCGGCCCGAATCATGCAACGCATCAAGAAACGGCAGGGTATCTTCGCGCAGCGCGATCAGGTGTTCGATTTCGCGTTTTGCCGACATGATATCGAGGTTGAGTTGCTGCGCCCAGTAGTCGAGGCAGTACCATTGGATCTGGCCGCTCACCCGGGCGTAGTGGCTGTGCATACGCTGTTTACAAAGTTCCAGCGGTTCGCCGGTGGCTTGCGCCACTTTTTTTGGCAAATGTTCTATCCAAAAGGTGTTATCGAAATGCAAATCAAGCAGGGTGCCGTCCATGTCCAGCAACACCGTGTCGATTTCGGACCAGGGCAGAATTGGCAAGCGACGATCCTTATAATACAGTAAGCTTATTGGTAGTAGACATGATAACGAAAGTTGTAAGCAGAGACATGCAGAAAATCGATCAAGAAAAGCCATTACCCCTCATTCACCACCGCGAAATAGTTGCACGAAGCCGGTTGTTCAGGGTTGAGCAGGTCGATTTAGAGTTTTCCAATGGCGCGACCCGCCAGTTTGAGCGCATGGCTGGTACCAATCGCGGTGCGGTGATGATTGTCCCTATGCTTGACAGCGAAACCATGGTGCTTATCCGCGAGTACGCCGCTGGCACCCACTCGTACCAGCTGGGCTTTCCCAAAGGGCTTATCGATCCGGGGGAAAGCGTTGGTGAGGCGGCCAACCGCGAGCTAAAAGAAGAGGCAGGCTACGGCGCGCGTACCCTGCACGACATTCAAAAAGTCAGCATGGCACCAACGTTTTTCAATGCCACCATGAACATTGTTATTGCCCAGGACTTGTACCCCCAGACCCTTCCCGGCGACGAACCGGAGCCGCTTGAAGTGATCCATTGGCCCGTGTCACGGGCGGATGAGTTGCTTGGTCGGGAAGATTTTGTCGAAGCACGTTGTGTCGCCGCGCTGTTACTGGCGCAAAAATGGCTAAAGGAGCAATAACCCATGCCGGAAGACACCCACAGAGCGTTACTTGAGTTAGCCAAAGATGCGGCCCGTGAGGCCGGCGAAGCAGTGTTGGCCATTTACGACAAGGGCAGCTTTGATGAATACCAGAAAGCTGACGACTCGCCGGTGACCAGTGCCGATTACCTGGCAAACGATATTATCAACAAGCGTCTTCGCGAGGCCACACCGGATATCCCCATTTTATCTGAGGAAAACAAACACGCAGGCCTGCATGAACGCAAGCACTGGGAGCGCTACTGGCTAATTGACCCCATTGATGGCACTCAGGAATTTATCGCCCGTAGCGGCGACTTTGCGGTGAATATTGCCCTGGTGGAAAATAACGAACCCACCATTGGTGTTATTTTCTGGCCGCCCGGCCAGACGCTGTATTATGCCATCAAGGGGCAGGGCGCCTATAAGCAATGCCCGGACGAGGAAAAACGTATCCGCGTCAGAAAATTGGACGACCCCCACGAGAGTGTGGTGATGATTGCCATTAGTCGCCGCCAGTCACGCCAAAAGGTCATTTCGCGGCTAAGTGCCAAGCGGGTGTATCAAACCCTGCCCCTGGGCAGCTGTTCACTGAAGTCCTGTTTCATCGCCGAAGGCAAGGCCGACGTTTTTATGCGTCTGGGAGTCACCGGCGAGTGGGACACCGGTGCATCGCAATGCATTGTTGAGGAAGCTGGCGGCAGTATTCTCGCAGCCACTTTTGAGCCGCTTACCTATAACCAGCGCCACTCATTGGAAAACCCTGACTTTATCGTGCTCGGTGATCCGAGAGTCCCGTGGCGCGATATTGTCCAGTACGAATAAATCAATGGGCCTTGCGCCCGTTCCTATCCAAATCTGAGGAGTGATTTTCATGAAAGTATTAGCAACACGCACTATTGTCGCCGGTGCCCTGTCACTGGGGATGACGTTACCCGCCATGGCCGACTGGGCGTTGGCCAGCGATCAAAGTACCCTGCACTTTATGTCCACCAAAAACGCTCAGGTCACGGAGGTCCATCAGTTCCGTTCGTTAAGCGGGTCGGTGTCAGACAAGGGTGAACTGTCCGTGGATGTGGACCTGAGCTCGGTCGATACCGCCATTGAGATCCGCGACACCCGCATGAAAGAAATCCTGTTCAGTGTCGCCAATAACCCTAAGGCAACCTTCACAGCCAGCCTGCCTGATACGATGACCACACTGAACA
>CAZDUT010000035.1:5271-18967 GCA_964508695.1 uncultured Alteromonas sp. | reverse complement strand
TGCAATTTTACCGCTGGCCGATTCTTGACCCGTTATTATCTATCGCTTTTACCTTATTCATTCTTACCAATGTCGTGCGGTATGCATTGCAAACCGTTAAACTTTTTTTGCAGGGGGCCCCGGATCCCCGGCAGCAACAGGAAATTCGTCAGAGTTTATGTGCAATTGCGCAGGTGCGTGAGCTGCACGATGTACACTTTTGGTCGCTGGACGGTGAGCATCATGTGCTCACTGCACATCTTGTGCTGGCTGAAGAAATGGGCAGCGCCGAACTGAAAGCGTTAAAACAGGAAGTGAATGCGCGCTTGCAGCCGTTTGATCTGGAACACACCACCATAGAGTTTGAGATGCCCGGCGAACGGTGTCGTGACGAGCCGGACGGGCTCAGCACATCAAAGGGCTTTAATAATCAGACTGATGCCGCTGGCAAATAACATTACAATCGCGGTTGTGCGGATATGTGAAGCAGACACCATCGTGGCGAGGAGGCGGGACAGGCGGGTCGCAAGCATCACCAGCGGGATGGCAAACAGCGTAAACCACAGCGTGGCAGGATCTGGCACTGTACCAAAGGGCACCATCGCCAGGCGTGCTATCGCTGCAACGCTGAAAATGGCCAGTAATGTAGCCCTTACCTGATCGATACGCCAGGGCTGGCGGTAGCACTGAAAAATGACCGGCGGTCCGAAGGTGGAAAACAAACCGCCCAGAATACCACCCAACGCACCGGCGATGCCAAATTGCCAGCCCGGGCTCTCTGCATTAACGCCCTGACGCTTAATTAGCAACAGGGCGCTGCATACGATGATACAAACTCCTAAAATCAGCATCAGTAACTGTCGGTTTTCTCCGGAGAGCCACTCCAATAGCCAAAAACCCAGTCCAATCGCGGGTAAGCCCAGTGCCAATACCCATATTACCATCCGCCGGTGAATGTGCTGACGCTGGCGAATCGCCAAATCGGCCGCGTTGACCAGGCTGAGTGCGCTTATCAGAAATGCGGTGGTGCTGACAGGTACGGTAGTGAAAAGTGTGACACTGGCAATTACAAATAGCCCAAAACCAAAGCCGGTCAGCGATTGGAGAAGGGTTGCACCGACCAGCAGTACACTGAGAATGGCAATAAGTTCTACGGACATCTGGACACTAACTTCAGGACAGCTTCAACAGGCGCGCAGTGTACGGGATGAGCAGTGAAAAAGAAAACGCTGGCTAAATCGCCAGCGTTTTTTCAGGGAGAGAAGTGTGCCTGTTCGCAGGCAAAGCGGACGAAATTAGTCAGCCGGGCATTCAGCCAAATCGCTTACATCAGGTTCAATGCGAACATCAGAAATACGTAACGATGCGGCATCGGCGCTGGCGATTTCCAGAACGGTGAAGACCTCAGAGAATGACATACCGGCCTGGGTTAAACAGCGTGTTGGTATTGTCACAGTCTGCCAATCCGATGTAGCGTCTGCGAAATCACTCAATGGTAATGACGCCCCGCATTCTTCACCGCAACGCATACCCACTGTGACCGGAGTTGTACTGTTTTCAAGTTTCACATCCAGGATCAGGGCACCTGAATCAGAGGCATAATCGCGTAAATCTTCAGGAAACTCTGATGAAAACACGACGTTGGCCGCATTGCGGAACTGGATATCCAGGGTGTCTTCCTGAACATTACGATCTGACGTACGAACAGTGACGTTTTCAGTGGTCAGGGTGCTACTGCTCATTTCGGCCATCGCATCATTATCGCGTACTACCAGCTTCCAGGGTTTTTGAAGATTACGTACATAGATATCGTGGTTCAGCACCAGTTCGTTGCCCGCGCCGGCGTCTTCGGAAAGCGGTGCTGACATCGGATCAGTCTCGCCGTACGCCAGTCCGTAGCCATAGGGGAACAAGGCTTGTTGTCCATCGCCTTTATTAACCACTTGCGTGGGGGTAGCAGGCCAGGAGAAAGAAAGTTTACCCTGCATTGGATAGGCATTTTCCCCGTTGCTGTCAGTAAACAGCACGTCCGCTACGCCCTGGCCTTCCGAGCCCGGCAGCCAGGCGACAACGAAGGCGTCACTGGCGTTTAGCTCAGGGTTAACCCACAGCGGGCGGCCGGTAATAAATACTGATACCACCGGGATCCCTTGTTCCTGCAGCGATTTAAGCAGTGCCAGATCGGTTTTATCGCCACGCTGATACTCGAGGTTGGAAAGGTCACCGTTGCCTTCTGCATACGGGTTTTCGCCAAACACGACAATGGCTACATCAGGCTTTTCCGTGAAACTGCCATCTTCCGACAGGACAGCGGTTCCGCCAGCCTGCTGAACGGCAGATTCAATGCCTTTATAAATAGAGGTGGCACCCGGGAAGTCACTGTTTTTGTTTCCTGTACCCTGCCAGGTAATGGTCCAGCCGCCGGACTGCTTGCCAATATTGTCTGCAGCGTCTCCCGCAACCAGGATGCGGGAATCAGGTGACAGGGGCAGGAGCTTGTCCTGGTTTTTAAGCATGACCAGTGATTTTCTGACGGCTTCCCGTGCGACAGCGCGGTGCGCTTCTGCACCAATTACCGAGCGATCACCAGATAATGCACGTTCGGCAGGAGAAGGCTGTTCAAACAGGCCTACCCGTACTTTGACACGCAGTACTCGGCGGACCGCGTCGTCCAGGCGCGACTGCGCGATAGTGCCGTCTTTAACCTGGGCAATAAGGTTTTCGTATAGTGGCTTCCAGTCACTGGTCGGCACCATATACACGTCCAGGCCGGCATTGATGGCCTGAGGACAATTGTCGTTGGTGCACCCTTCAATTTGACCGTGACCATTCCAGTCACCCACTACAAAGCCATCGAAGCCCATTTTGTCTTTGAGCACATCGGTCAGCAGATATTTACTGCCGTGGATTTTTTTGCCATGCCAGCTGTTAAACGACGCCATCACTGACTGAGCACCGGCGTTTAGACCTTGTACATAGCCCTGACCATGGATCTCAAACAGCGCTTGCTCATCGGCAATGTTATTACCATGATCATCGCCACCTTCAGTTCCGCCGTCACCAATAAAATGCTTAACGGTAGAAATGACATGTTCACCACCGATAGTGCCTTCACTGATATCTCCCTGAAGACCGGTTACTATGGCGCGGGCATAGTTGCCGACCACTTCGGGATCCTCGGAGTAACTTTCATAGGTTCTGCCCCAGCGATCATCGCGGGCGGTGGCGACTGTCGGTGCAAAAATCCAGTCGATGCCGGTCGCGCGCACTTCCCGTGCGGTGGCCTGTGCAATTTGCGTCACCAGCTCAGGGTCGCGCATTGCTCCCAGCCCGATATTGTGAGGAAACAGTGTCGCACCGATGACATTGTTATGACCATGTACGGCGTCGGTACCCCACATCGTCGGAATGCGACTACCATCCTGTGAATCGTCAACCGATGCCTGGTACATGGATTCCGCCAGAGCAACCCAGTCATCAACAGACGCTTGTTTATCATTATTTGGGAAAGCGCCGCCGCCATTAAGGTAAGAGCCAAAGCCGTATTTACGCATATCCTCGACGGTAATTTCACGGATCTCTGGTTGGATAAGCTGAGCCACTTTTTGCTCGAGGGTCATATCGGCAAGAAGCGTCTCAACCTGTTTTTCCACCTCGTCGCGGTTGGCCGTTTCATAGGTTACTGCTGGCCAGTAATCAGGAACCGATACCTGCGACTGCGCATTATCGTTGTCAGTTGATTCAGTTGCCGTTTGCTGACATGCCGTCAGTAATAATGCACTGGCGATCAGGGAAACTGAACGTGTTAGCCGAAATCTCATGCTGATTTCTCCTTTGTAGTAACCGGTACGGAACCCACCAGACCGTAGAACGCAATGTAGATATAGCAAATAACCGGCAACAGGAACGACAGTTGCAGGCCAATGGTGTCTGCCAACACACCCTGAACAAGCGGTACGATAGCACCACCGACAATTGCCAGACACAACATGCCCGACCCTTGCGGCGTTTGTTCACCCAGGCCTTTCAGTGCCAGACTGAAAATAGTGGGGAACATAATCGAATTGCACAGACCAACAGCCAGGATAGACCACATGGACACACTGCCACTGCCGGTAACTGATATAATGATGAGCACGCACGACATGAATGCGTTAAAGGCCAATAGCCGACCCGGGTTAACCTTCTGCATCAGTACCGCACCAATGAAACGACCCACCATGGCACCGCCCCAATAGTAGGCAATATAGGTAGACGCAGCGCCCTCACTCAGGCCCATTACACTTTCCAGTCCGAAGTAGTTAACCAGGAAGCTACCAATGGCAACTTCGGCCCCCACGTAAGCAAAAATCCCCACCACACCCAAGGCAAGGTGGCGGTGTTTCAGCACTGAACTGTCGGTATCCGTCGGCAAATCCACTTCGCTTTCCCGAGGTTTGGGCAACGTGATCTTGATCATGATCGCAGCCATGACGATTAACACAGCAGCCAGTCCCAGGTAAGGTGCGACAACCGAGTCGGCCCGCACAACGGACTCGCCCTCGTGGGAAGAGAAAAGCAAAATTCCGCCAACGATTGGTGCGACGGTGGTACCTAATGAATTGAACCCCTGCGTCATTGTCAGACGGCTTTCCGCGGTATCGGCCGGCCCCATAACAGTCACTAGCGGGTTGGCGGCAACCTGAAGGATGGTAACGCCCGATGCCAATACAAATAAGGAGGCCAGAAACATCCAGTATTGCACCAGATAGGCTGACGGAATAAACATCAAGCAACCTATGGCGGCGGTGACCAGACCTACGCCGATTCCGCGTTGGTAGCCAATTTTGCTCACCAGGCGGCCCCCGGGAATAGAAATCAGAAAGTAAGCACCAAAGAAACAAAACTGCACCAGCATGGCTTTGGTATAGCTGAGCTCAAACAGCGCTTTAAGGTGGGGGATCAGAATATCGTTCATCGCAGTGATGAAGCCCCACATGAAAAATAGCGATGTCAGCGTCCACAGGGCAAATTGCGAGGTTTTAGCTCTGGTTGGCGTGGCCGCCTGCGCGTGGTGATCCATAACGAGTTGCCTTAATTAGAAAGTGGCGGTAAGCAGTGAATTAGTAGTTACAGCATGCGCGCCAGTTGTTAAAAACTTGTTGGCCAGTATAGGCAGGCTAACGTAAAATGCAAGCGCTTACATTGGGTTTTGTCTCTGCCTGAGCGCTGGCTACTCATCATTTCCGCTCACTGATGTCATCTGCTTAAAAGTGGAAAGGTTTATTCTTAAAATTGCTGTCGACGGTTGTATTGATTAGCAAATAACTAACAGAGTCACGCAAAGCGGTGCGTGACTGCGCCGGGTAGTCGTGTTGCATCCCTCCGAAATCTGTCTACTTTTAAAACAATGTGAATAAATTTCCATCGGTGAAATTTTGATTAACAAAACAAAAACACTTGCATTACAAACGCGTTGTACGTACATTTGCATGAAAGCGCTTACAAGACGTAAATTGTTTTTATTGTAAGCGCTTCCATTTCCCGCGCTTTTTTAGGGTAAATAGAACAACGTTAAAACCAAAAACGTGAAATGGATGAACGATAGGTAGGCGCAAGCACAAAGATGGCTGCTCTCTGGACGTCTGCGTAATGCGGCTACCAACATTCAACCACGGCTGGGGTATCACATGAAAACTATGACTTTTAGACGTACTCGATTAGCGACTAGCCTGTCGTTAATCATGGGCGCAATGGCATCGGTGCCAGCGCTCGCACAAGATGCACAAGATGCACAAGACAAAGAGATGGAAGCGGGTAACTTTGAAGTTATCGAAGTTAGCGGTATCCGTGAAAGTCTGACCAAATCCATGCTGACTAAGAAAGCCGCCTCTGGCGTGGTTGACGCGATTTCAGCAGAAGATATTGGTAAGTTTCCCGACACCAACCTTGCAGAATCTATGCAACGGATCACCGGTGTGGCCATCGACCGTAGTAACGGCGAAGGTAGCCGCATTACGGTTCGTGGTTTCGGACCTGACTATAACCTGGTGACCCTGAACGGTCGTCAGATGCCAGCGGCAAACATTGAAGCGACCAGTGCGTCATCGTCACGTTCCTTCGACTTTGCCAACCTGGCTTCAGAAGGGGTTTCTGCTGTTGAGGTTTATAAAACCAGCTTGGCATCTCAGCCAACTGGTGGTATCGGTTCAACGGTTAACCTGGTCACTGCAAAGCCACTCAGCAACCCGGGCATGAAAGCCATTGTGGGTGCAAAAGGTGTGATTGACCAGTCCACAGAAACCGGTTCTTCAGTAACACCTGAGATCTCGGGTATCTTCAGTAACACATTTGCCGATGACACCTTCGGTATTCAGCTTACGGGTTCTTATCAGGAACGTGATGCGGGCGTAAACAGCGCTGAAACCGGTAATGGCTGGTACACCATCAAAGGCGATGGTGGTGACTGGGGTTCGCTGCCACGTGATGGTAGCTTCGAAAATATCCCGGGTCCTAACGATGTGTACTCTGTACCTCGTAACCTGGCATATAACGTGGATGAATTCCGCCGTACGCGTATCAACGGTCAGCTAACACTGCAATATGCGCCAACTGACGATATTACGACAACGCTGGATTACACCTATTCAGAGCTTGAAACGCAAACCATGCGTCAGCAAATTTCAACCTGGTTTAACGGTGTACCTGCCTATGGTCAGTACACGCCAGGTACTAACGAAGTTGGCTCAGTCATGGGACCGGTTATCTATGCTGATGCAACGTGCTGCGATATCGGATTGGGTACCAGTGATTACACTGCGGTTAACGAAAACAAATCGCTGGGCTTCAACGTTGAGTGGTTAGCGACAGATAACCTGACCTTAGAGCTGGATTACCACGATTCACAAGCTGAAGCTGGTCCGGGCAATAACTTAGGTTCAAATAACGTAATCAGTGGTGTGCAGTTTGACCGCGTACTGACTGAAGTTGACTATTCACAAGACTTCCCGGTTATGGACATCACCTATGCTGACGGCGTAGATGGTCTTGATCCAAGCCGCATGCTGACGTCAGGAACATCGTTCCGTAACAGTTACATGAAGTCTGATATCAATCAGCTGCAATTCCGTGGTAACTACTATTTTGATTCTGGCATTGTGTCGAGCATTGACTTTGGTATCTCAAGTATTGAAGTGACTAACCGCTCAGCATACTCAGTTGCTCAGCGTGACACCTGGGGTGGCTACGGTGCACCGGAAGATTATCCGGATGATATTTTCGTTCAGAAAGATCTGCCAAGCCTGTACGACGACACTTTGGGTAGCAATGGCGCGGACCTGGAGCCGTTCTACTATGCCTCAAGCATGGAAGACTTCCTGAGTGCTATTTCTGCAGTTGCGGTGGCTAATGGTGACAACCTTGGCCCGTGTGGCACGGAACTGTGTATGGATCCGAACTATCAGGTTGACCGCACCGTTGAAGAGACACAGTGGGCAGCTTACGCACAGGCTAATCTGCAGTTCGAAATCGCACAGATGCCGACCTGGTTATCTATCGGTTTACGTTATGAAGATACGGACGTAGATTCAACAGCGCAGGTGCCAAACATCACAGGCCTTGCCTGGGCAGGCGCTAACGAATTCACCGTGCTGGACGACGGTTACACGAATACCAATCTTAAAGGTGGATATGATCACCTGCTGCCGTCACTCGACTTCAAAATTGAAGTGGTGGAAGACTGGTTCCTGCGCGCGTCATACAGCAAAACGATCACGCGTCCTGGCTATGCCGATATCCAGGGTGGTCTGACCGTTAACCAGCTGGCCCGTGCTCAGGAAGCGACTGGTCAGGCCGGTAACCCTAACCTGAAGCCCTATGAGTCGACCAACATCGACCTGGCATCAGAGTTCTATTACGGCGAAGGCAGCTACGTGTCAGTAGCCTACTTCGATAAAGAAGTAGAGAACTTCATCGGTACCAGCAGCTATACGGACACACTGTTTGATATTGCTACACCGGTAAATGGTCCGCGTTACCAGGAAGCGGTTGATACACTGGGTGCCGCGGCACTGGACGACCAAGGCAATGAAGACTTAGGCGCAATTCGCCAGTACTTCATTGACCAGGGCTATGTGAATGCAGAAGGACAAATCGTCGGTATCGACGGTGAAGATCCGCTGCTACCGGTTCGCGTAAACCAGGCAGTAAACTCTGACACCACGCGTTCAGTGGATGGTTGGGAATTTGCCGTCCAGCATCTGTTCGAAGGTACCGGCTTCGGTGTCATCATGAACTACACCATGGTAGATGGGGATGTAGATTATGATAACTATGCTCTGGGCACGCAGTTTGTTCTGCTTGGCCTTAGTGACACGGCAAACGCCGTACTGTTCTACGAAACAGAGCAGTGGGAAGTACGTGCTGCATGGAACTGGCGTGATAAGTTCCTGGTATCAACGTTCGATGGCAACGGCCTGGCAAACCCAATCTACAACGAAGCGTATGACCAGCTGGACATTAACGTTCGTTACCAGGTTAATGAAGACCTCGAAGTCTTTGTTGAAGGTATCAACGTGACAGGTGAGTACCAGCGTACGCACGGTCGCCATCCGAACATGCTTGTCGGCATTTACGATGTTGAACCGCGTTACAACATTGGTGTGCGTTACAGCTTCTAGTGTCCCGGAAGTTGTAGTTTAGCCAAAAGCGCTGTTGTAGCGATACAGCAGCGCTTTTTCTTTAGTATCAAGCGGTAAAAATGGTTAAGCAGTTGCACCGGGCGCATTACAGGCGCACACTCTGCAATAACATTTTTACCTGTTGATATTAGTCGTTGATGACAATGACGCAGTGACAGCAATAGCTATGGCAGAAGCAAACTTACATTCCACAGACGCAGTGACGTCCATTGTGATCGCCGGCGGTGGTGCCGCAGGGTGGTTAACGGCGGCCATTCTCGCAACCGAACATGACAGTGTGAATAATCCGGAACTTTCTATTACGCTGGTTGAGTCGCCGGATGTGCGTATTCTTGGTGTTGGCGAAGGTACCTGGCCCACAATGCGTGACACCTTGCGACGTATCGGTATCGACGAGCGTGAGTTTATGCTTCAGTGCGACGTATCGCTTAAGCAGGGGACCTGCTTTCACGGCTGGCGCAATAATTCGTCAGGCGATACCTATTACCATCCTTTCGACCTTCCCACAGGCTTTTTTGATACCAATGTCGCGGCCTGGTGGCAACATGCACAGCCTGAGGCCGCCTTCGCGGAACTGTTCTCTACACAGGTGGCGCTGTGTCAGGCACAACGTGCACCTAAACAACCTCAAACGCCGCCTTTTGCGGCCGTCGCGAACTATGGCTATCATCTGGACGCTAATAAATTCGCTGAGATGCTAAAGCGTCACTGTACAGAGAAGCTGGGTATCCGGCATGTGCATGAACACATCGAGCACGTCGAGGCAGATGCACAAAATTGTCTGACCGCACTGATTGGAAAGCAGCAACGAATTGCAGGCGACTTTTTTATTGATTGCACCGGCTTTTCTGCACGACTCATCGGCGAACATTACGGCGTCGCCCTGACCCCTGTTGATAATGTGCTGAAAAATAACACGGCGATAGCGGTACAGGCTCCCTATGTATCAGAGGAGGTGCCCATCGCGTCAGCAACCCAGTCAACGGCCCGTGAACATGGCTGGATTTGGGATATCGGCTTGCCTCACCGTAAAGGGGTGGGCTATGTACACAGTTCCGCGCACTGCGATACGGATTTGGCTGCAACGGTATTACTGGATTATCTGAATGCGGATGATAAGACCTTGCCCGTTGCAGCCGATGCACTGCGTGAAATCCGCTTCACCCCAGGGTATCGTGAGCAAACCTGGGTGAAAAACTGTGTGGCGATTGGCACATCCGCCGGCTTTCTGGAGCCTCTCGAGGCCTCGGCGTTGGTAATGATTGAATTGGCGGCAGGACAGGTGGCCCGGCAGTTACCCATAAACAAAGCGTCACTGGATGCTGCATCGCGTCACTATAATCGGTTATTCTTAACCAAGTGGCAGCGTATTATCGACTTTCTTAAACTGCATTACGTGTTAAGTGAGCGCCGCGACAGTGAATACTGGCGGGCGATGAGCGACATTAACAGCGCGTCGCAGCAACTGCAGGACTGGCTGGCACAGTGGCGTCACCGCCCCATTGCCTTGCAGGATTTTATATATGGTGAGGAAATTTTTCCGGTGGCCAGTTACCAGTACGTTCTCTACGGCATGGGTTTTACCAGTACCCAGACGTCTCACCTGACGCCTGAGCTGAAGAGCAAAACTGAACACTTTTTAAAATTAAATGAACAACGAAAACAGCAGCAGTTGGCTGGCCTGCCGGAGAATCGCGAGTATATCCGAACTCTGCAGGCGTCAATGCCTCGCGCTGCGGGTTAACAGGAGCTTTTATGGCAAACCATGTGTTGCTAAACAATGTTGAACACAAGAACCTGAAAGTGCGTAATGCGCACGGCGAGGCGTATGGAGAAAACCTGATGTGCGTGCCGGTCTACCCGGTGGAGGCACGCCATGCGCAGGCGCATTATCCGCTGATGTTTGCTAAAAACCCTGATGGTGAGTTTCAACTGGTTGCGCTGTTAGGCTTCGAGCAAGATGAAAATCTGTTTCTGGACGGTGAACAGTGGCACGCTGAATACAAGCCGCTGGTTATCGAGAAGGGCCCGTTTCTGATTGGCCGTAACCAGCAGGATGAATCCAAACTGTCAATTCATATTGATCTGGATGACAAGCGCGTCAACGAGGAAGATGGCCAGGCTATTTTTCTGCCTCACGGCGGTAACTCAGACTATATCGACAACATTGCCAACGTACTGAGTACATTGCATCAAAGCCTGGACAAGCACCGGGAGTTTATCGAGCGCTGCAATGCACTGTCGCTGATTGAGTCATTTGCGGTAGACATTGATATGGACGGCTCGGGTACACACCGGTTATCAGGCTTCTACACCATTAATGAAGAAACCCTGCGTGGTCTGGATGGTGAGAAGTTAGCAGATCTGCAACAGCACGGCGACTTAGAGGTCATTTACATGGTATTGGCCTCCATGTCGCAGCTACGCGAACTGGTAAAACGCAAAAAAGCCCGCGCGAGCGCATAGCATGTCTCGTTCTGTTCCCAGTGCCGACCCGTTACCGACGGATGCGACGCTACTAAGCGAATTGCGGGCGTGGCAAACACCGCACGTTATGCGTGGGTTGGTTGCCGACTGGCCAGTGGTTCAGGCTGCCGGTCAGTCAAATGAGTCGCTGGTTGAGTACCTGGCACGCTTCGATCAGGGTAAAACGGTCGATTGTCTGCAGCTGTCCAGTGAACAACAGGGGCGGATGTTTTATAACGATGACATGACCGGCTTTAATTTTACGCGCCAGCGACAGCCATTTATGCAGGCGCTGACCACGCTGCTTGAGCGTCAGCATCAGCAGGATGCCGATTCGCTGTATGTGGGCTCAACCAGTGTCGATGCCTGTTTGCCAGGTTTTATCGGTGAAAATCCCATTGCGCTGACTGAGGCTGATCCGCTGGCAACTCTTTGGGTGGGGAATAAAAGCCGTATTGCTGCCCACTATGATGTGCCCGATAATCTTATTTGTGTTGCCGCCGGGAAGCGTCGGGTGACACTGTTTCCGCCCGGGCAGGTGGATAATTTGTATATCGGGCCGCTGCATTTTACCCCGGCGGGGCAGGCCATCAGTATGGTGGACTTCGCACAGCCTGACTTTGACAAATTTCCAAAGTTTAAACAGGCGCTTGAGGCAAGTATAACCGTGGAGTTAAATCCCGGTGATGCACTTTATATTCCCTCAATGTGGTGGCACCACATTGAAGGGCAGCAGAGTATCAATCTGCTTATCAATTTTTGGTGGCGGGATACACCCGGCTTTCTCGGGCGCTCGGAAAATGCGTTGTATCATGCGCTGGTCACCATTAATCAGTTGCCGCAAGAGCAGCGCATGGCCTGGAAAGCCATGTTTAATCATTTCGTCTTCGGTGAGGAACCTGATCGCCACGATCATATTCCGGATCACATGAAAGGCCCGCTAGGCTCGCTCAGTGAAGATGCCGTGCGACAATTCAGGGCCTGGTTAGTTAACCATTTGAAGCAGTAACACAGGGCAAATTATGGCGCAGCAACAAAGACAACGTATAGTCATTGCCGGTGGTGGTACCGCTGGCTGGATGGCCGCAGCAGCGTTTACCCGCATCCTGGGCCGGGAAGTGGATGTGACGCTGATTGAGAGCTCCGATATCGGTACGGTAGGTGTTGGTGAGGCTACGATACCTACCCTGGTATTTTTTCATAAGCTACTGAAAGTGAATGAACAGGAGTTCATGCGTGCCACCAACGCGACCTTCAAACTGGGGATCAACTTTGAAGACTGGAAAGATCTAAACCATGCCTATTTGCATGCGTTTGGTGTAACCGGTAAAGACTGCTTGGCGGCGGGTTTTCAGCACTTCTGGGCGCGAGGCCTTAAAGAAGGACTTAGCAGCGACTTCGGTGATTACTGCCTCGAACGTAAGGCGGCGGAAGCCGGGAAGTTCGCGCACCTGCCAAACAATGGCCTGAACTACGCCTATCATATTGATGCCACACGTTACGCGGGGTTCCTGCGTACACTGGCCGAGCATGAAGGTTTACGTCGTATCGATGCAAAGATAACAGATGTGTCACTTCGGGAGGCCGACGGCTTTATCGAAAGCCTGACCCTGGATGACGGTCAGATTATCGAAGGTGACATATTCATTGATTGTACCGGGTTTCGGGGCTTGCTGATTGAGAAGGCGCTGCACACCGGTTATGAGGACTGGTCACACTGGCTGCCGTGCGACAGTGCGGTAGCGGTACAAACCGAATCCACCGGCACACCCATCCCCTATACCCGCTGTACCGCCCACGATGCAGGGTGGCAGTGGCGCATTCCGCTGCAGAACCGCGTGGGTAACGGCATGGTTTTTTGCAGCAATTATAAGTCTGATGATGAGGTGGTAGACACCTTACTCAAACGTGTTGACGGCAAGCCGCTCAATGATCCAAGGGTGATTCATTTCCGCACCGGACGCAGACGTAAGCAGTGGAACCGGAACTGTATTGCGCTTGGGCTGTCCAGCGGCTTTCTTGAACCGTTGGAGTCGACCAGTATTCATCTTATCCAGCAGGGCATTGTGCGCTTTTTACGCATGTTTCCGACCCACGGCGTAGTGCCTGAGGATGTGGCGGAATATAACCGGCAGGCTGACTTCGATATTGAGCATATCCGGGACTTCATCATTCTGCATTATCATGTGACTAACCGGAACGATTCACCGTTCTGGCGGCATTGTCGTCAAATGGATGTGCCAGCGTCGTTACGACACCGGATAGACTTGTTTAAGAAGACCGGACGGGTCTTTCGGGAAGGCAGTGAGTTGTTTGACGATTCCTGGCAACAGGTCATGATTGGGCAGGGACTGATGCCAGAAAGTTATCATCCTATTGTCGATACAATGAGCCGTCAGGAGCTGGAAGTGCTGTTAAACCAGATCCGTGAACAAATTGATCGTACGGTAGATAAACTGCCACCGCACCAGGACTACATCAACCGTTTCTGTGCAAACTAACCGGTGGCCCGGCGACATGTCGCCGGGCACTGCTTACCTCTTCCCCATTCAGGCGTAACAGCTATCCCTCTT
>CAZDUT010000035.1:0-5261 GCA_964508695.1 uncultured Alteromonas sp. | reverse complement strand
GTGGGAGGCACACCGTCCCCCGAATAACGGGTTCGCCTTGCTGACCAGCTCCCGCGTACTGATCAGCATGAGCCAGGCACACGTCGTTTATACGGAAAAGTCCCAGGTGACTGATGTGAACAGAATGTGAAAATTATATGAAAGCGCTTACAATGATGCTATTATCGCGGCTATAAAAATTAAGCCTGCAGCGGGAAATGCAAAACGCGAAGAATAAGGCATTAATCCCTACCAGGCTCAGGTCAACCTTAGCAGGAATCTGTTCAGCCCATGCAACTCAAAGCAAAACATGGTACTCCGTTTGCCGATCCATCGTTTACGATAGGTGTGGCAACCTCCTCTTTTCAAATTGAAGGCGATGCTGCACATCGTGAACGCAGTATTTGGGATACGTTTTGCGAACAGCCAGGAAAAATTGCCGACAACAGTAATGGCCTCGTCGCCTGCGATCACATAAACCGCTGGTCTGGTGATGTTGATATGGTGGCGGCAATGAATGTTGATGCTTACCGTTTTTCTGTTAGCTGGCCGCGCATTATTGGCCGGGACGGCGCTGTAAATCAGAAGGGGCTGGACTTCTATATCGGGCTGTTAGACAGGCTTAATGAGCTGGGTATAAAAGCCTATGTCACGCTTTATCACTGGGATCTTCCTCAGTATCTCGAAGATGAGGGCGGTTGGCTGAACCGTGAAACGGCACATGCGTTTGCGCGGTATGTGGAAGTCGTGGTGAAGGCATTCGGTGACCGGGTATATTCCTATGCAACACTCAATGAGCCTTATTGCAGTGCGTATCTTGGCTATGAGGTGGGTGTCCATGCGCCGGGAAAAGTAGGTAAAGAGTACGGTAAAAAAGCGATCCACCATCTGCTGCTGGCTCACGGACTAGCGATGAAGGTATTACGCCGGTGGGTCCCCGGTACAGAAAGCGGGATTGTGCTCAACTTTACGCCGTTTTATCCGGCGTCAGACAACGCGGCTGATAAAAGGGCGACTGAGCTTGCCCATGTGCATTTTAACGACTGGTATATTCGTCCCTTAATGGAATGGCGCTACCCGGCGCTGGTAGATGACCTGCCCGCAGCCCACCGCCCAGATATTCAGGACGGTGATTTGGCTATCATTGCTGCACCCATCGACTTTTTGGGGGTGAATTATTACACCCGCACGCGGGTGGCAGATGATGGGAGTAGCGAGCCTGACCTGTTGCCACCCCCTGAAGGTTGTGAGAAAACAGCGATGGGCTGGGAAATTTATCCGGACGGCCTGAAAGATTTATTACTTCAGCTGCACCGTGATTACACCCTTCCTCCCATTATCATCACCGAAAACGGCCTTGCCAGTGATGATCACATGCAGAACGGAAAAGTACAGGACACCCAGCGCATCAGGTACTTACAAAGTCATATGGACGCCGTCAGTCAGGCGGTAGCAAGCGGCGTAAACATCACCGGCTACTTTGTCTGGAGCCTGATGGATAACTTTGAATGGGCGCTGGGATATGAAAAACGGTTCGGCATCGTGTATGTTGATTATGCAACGCAGCAACGAACGCCAAAAGCAAGTGCGACGGCGTTAACTCAAATGTTGGCAATGCGTAAAAAATAAGAATTAACATACTGGTGAACCGGATGGTAAGCGCACGCGAGAAAATGGCATATGGGCTGGGCGATACAGCCAGTAATTTTATTTTTCAGACCGTCATGCTTTTTCTTACCTTTTATTACACCGATGTAGTGGGGTTACCTGCTGCAGCGGTAGGCAGTATGTTTTTGCTTGTCCGGTTTTTTGATGCGATAACCGATCCACTGATGGGCTCGCTGGCCGACCGCACACGCACGCGTTGGGGCGCTTACCGCCCATACCTTCTTTGGTTAGCGCTGCCCTTTGCGCTGTGCAGTATTCTGGCGTTTACCTCACCGCCCTCGTTGTCAGATGACGGCAAGCTGATATATGCCTTTGTGACGTATGCGCTGCTGATGTTGATGTACACCGCGATTAATATCCCCTATTCGGCCCTTGGTGGCGTCATGAGCGCCGACGCTGCAGAGCGCATATCTATACAGTCTTACCGGTTTGTGTTTGCCATGGGCGGTGGACTTATCGTCACATTGTTTATGCTTCCACTGGTGGAGTTCTTTGGAAACGGCGATGAGGCGCTGGGGTATCAGCGTACCATGATACTGATGAGTGGCATTGGCATGGTGCTGTTTTTGCTTTGTTTTGCCGGAACCAAAGAACGCCTGCGACCCTCAAATGACTCTCCAAAGCCCTACAAGGCGCAGCTACAGGCGCTCTGGCATAACGATCAGTGCCGTGTGTTATGCATTGTGGCGGTTGTATTGCTGACCGGCATGGTGGTGCGCAATACCCTGGCGCTTTACTACGTCAAATATGTACTTCAGCGTCCCGAAGATGCCACGGTGTTTGTTACCGCCGGAATGATTGGCAGTATCATTGGCTGTGCGCTGGCGAACCCGATTGCACGGCGCTATTGCAAAATAAAGGTCTACATCACGTTACAACTTACCAGCGCGTTGGTTTGTGTCATCAATTACTTCGTTCCTGCCAATGCCTGGACTATCGCTATCGGACTGCATTTTTTGTGGGGATTGTTGTTGCAGATGGCGACCCCTTTGCTATGGGCAAAAATCGCTGATGTGGTGGATTACGGTGAGTACAAGACGGGCGTACGTATGACAGGGGTAACCTATTCAACGGTCGTGTTTTTCATCAAAGTCGGGCTGGCGGTTGGCGGTGCGCTGGCAGGCTGGTTGCTGGCCTTACATGGCTATCAGCCCGGTGTGTACAGTGAGTCGGTTGCCGCCGGCATAGTCGCGTCGTTTTGCTTCGGTCCGGCTATTGCGTCAGCATGTGTTGCGCTTATCATGCGCTGGTATATTCTGGACAGCCAAAAATTAGAACTCATTCAGCAACAACTCTCACTGGAGAAGAAGTCCTGATAATGGGCATAGGCCGGGATACAAGCCCAGTCGGAAGGGAAAATAAAAATGGTGACAATTAAACAGGTCAGTGAGCTTGCTGGCGTATCGTCTGCAACGGTGTCGCGTGTGATTAATAACACAGACACCGTAAAGGAGAAAACCCGTCAACAGGTTTTAGATGCTATGGCGAAACTGGGCTACCGGCATAATGTTATTGCCGCGTCCCTGGCATCGAATAAAACCCATACGGTGGGATACGTTGTGCCGGAGCTGCACGGCTCCTTTTTCGGGTCTATGATGGCGGGTTCGGAAAAAGTACTGCGAGATGCCAACAAGCATATGCTCGTTGTTACCGGTCACAGTGATGAAAAGCTGGAGAAAAAGGAAATCGAGGCGCTGCTTAGCCGGCGGTGCGATGCGCTTATTCTGCATGTCGAAGCGGTCAGTGATGACTACCTGATTGAGCTCGCTGCACAAGATGTTCCTCTTGTGGTGGTTAACCGATATATCGAAGCCATTGGCGAGCACTGCATCAGTCTGGATAATTTCTCGGGTGGTTACATGGCCACTGAGCATCTTATTGAGCAGGGACATCGTGACATTGCCTATCTGGCAGGTGCACTTTTTAAGGCAGATGGTAAAAATCGTCTTGAAGGACATAAGCAAGCACTGGCCGACTACGGTATCGAATACGATGACAGTCTGATGGTTGAGGGAAACTTTCAGGCGCAGTCAGGAGAAGACGGCATCAATACACTGAATGAGCGCGGTGTTACGTACACGGCAGTGGCCTGCGCTAACGATGAAATGGCATCAGGTGCAATTAACGCGCTGCGTATTCTGGGCAAGCAGGTGCCTGAAGATGTCTCTGTCATCGGGTTTGATAATATCGATTTTGCCAGTTATCTCACGCCCAAACTCACCACAGTCAATTACCCGGTAGGGGACATCGGCACGATGGCAGCCCGATGGATATTAAACCAGGTATATGGTGATCATAAGATGACCATGGAGCATATTCTCAGGCCCGAGTTAATTGTCAGAGGCTCGACATTGCCTCATAAAAGCTGACAAATAAAACTTAGGATTAGCAGGCGTATGCCGATATATAACTACCAGAGTAAAATTCTTATCCGGAAGTTGTATGTTTGTTTCTCGTTCTGCCTTCAGGGCCAAATCAGATGCCTTTAATCTTCTCGATCATCACCATAAGGATGCCCAGCAAAGGCTGACGACGTTAGAGGAAGAAGCGCAGCGCTTGCGTGAAGAAAACCAGATGTTGAAAGAACAGCTGGCTGCAAAAAGTGATAACGCTGTAGTGCAGACGATGCTGGAGTCGTTTCAGCAGGTGGCTGGTGTGCGCCAAACTGTTGAGCAGTTTTATCAGAGAATTGACAACGACCGGCACGCCATTAAGGACATAAATGAAATCTTCACGTCATCGGGCACCGTGTTAAGCGCGATTATTGAGGATATGAGCCGCTTAAACAGCCAGATGAGCAACATGAGTGAGCGCATAGGCGGTTTGTCGAACACCGCGGACGACATTAATAAATTCGTTAATACCATTACCAGTATCTCCGACCAGACCAATCTGCTGGCCCTGAATGCCGCGATTGAAGCTGCGCGGGCAGGTGATGCCGGACGCGGCTTCAGCGTGGTCGCTGACGAAGTGCGCTCTTTGGCAACCGAGACCAACCGGTCTGCCAGTGAAGTGGCAGAGCTGGTACAGGGGATCATTCAGTCCACGCGTTCAGCGGTGGATGTCGTCAGTGATTTGCAAAGTAATAATGCGAAGCTCTCAGAGGGCGTGGGCGAACTGAACAGTGGCTTCGATAAGATGGTGTCGCATTGTGACAGCATGAAAAAAACCATTGAGTACGGTTCGCTGGATATGTTTTTACAAACCGTCAAACTCGACCACGTGGTATGGAAAACAGAGGCATACGCGGTACTGTGTGGCGTAAGCGACAAATCTCCTTCTGCTTTTTCTGATCACACTGACTGCCGTCTAGGGCAGTGGTGCCGGGAAAACCGGGATACCCGGATAGGCCGGACCCGAGCCTTCGGCAATATTGAGACTCCGCATGCCCAGGTTCATCAGTTCGGTGTGCAGGCCATTGAGGCTGCGCAGCAGGGCGACATGGCTGGCCGAGATAAACTGCTCAAAAAGATGGAAAGCGCCAGTCAGCACGTCATGTCCGCACTGGATGCCTTATCTGCAGAATTTGCCTGATCAACAGCGTCGCTGTGAAAACGAGCGGGCCTATACTTAACGGCCAGCGTTTCAATCCGCTGGCCGTTTTTTTCTCAATT
>CAZDUT010000034.1:0-19018 GCA_964508695.1 uncultured Alteromonas sp. | reverse complement strand
CCAGCACCGTAATTTCAGAAATGATAACTATCCAGCGATACATGCTACTCGCCTCCTACACATACTTAAAAAAATTTTCATAATGCAACACAGCATGACCCGGTGAGTATACCGCTGACGCCGGGGTAGCCCTATGGTTAATGATTATACTGCAGCGGGCATAGGTATAAATTCCGCAACATTTCAAAACTTTCAGTATTGACTGAAAGTTTATAACAGGTGATCATAAGGCCGCACATTGATCTACAGTTACTATTATCTCGCGCCACTTGGTGTGCTGCTGGCGCATTTTCGTATACAGGTTTAATGCACTGATGAATGACAAGATCCCGGTCAAGAACGTAACCCCGGTAAAGGTCCATAAACCTTCGGCGGCAGAAAAAGCGAAATCCGCGAACCGCAACCGCATTTACGTCCGCGCCGTTCAGGGGCCGCTGGAAACATTCCGTCGCTTTTTTGGCTTTTTCTTCCTTGCCCTGTTTGCGATTATTCCCTGGCTGCAGTACAACGGCCAGCAAGCGGTACTGCTCGATATCGCTGAGCAGCGGTTCACCATATTCACTCTCACGCTGTGGCCACAGGATCTTACATTGCTGGCCTATATCTTTATTGTTTCGGCATTTGCACTGTTTTTTGTGACAACGTTCGCCGGCAGGGTATGGTGTGGCTTTATGTGTCCGCAAACGACCTGGACGTATATTTTCACATGGTTTGAAAAGAAATTTGAAGGATCGGCGAACAAACGCATCAAACTGGATGAGCGCAAAATGGACGTCGATAAATTCTGGCGTAAAACCGCCAAACAGACCGCGTGGATCCTGGTCGCGCTGCTGACATCCCTCATCTTCGTTGGCTACTTCACGCCAATTAATGCCCTGTTTGTCGACTTTTTCACATTCAACACCAGCTTCTGGGCCGGTTTTTCCGTCATCTTTTTTGCCGTTTGCACTTACGGCAACGCAGGCTATATGCGCGAAATCATGTGTACCCACATTTGTCCATACGCCCGTTTTCAGTCTACGATGTTCGACAAAGATACGCTGACCGTTGCCTACGATGCCCGTCGGGGCGAGCAGCGAGGCCCCCGCCCGCGTAAGCTTACCCACCAGCAGGTCAAAGAAAAGGGCCTGGGCGACTGCATTGATTGCGGACTGTGCGTGCAGGTATGCCCTACCGGTATCGATATCCGAAATGGCCTTCAATACGAGTGCATCAACTGTGGTGCCTGTGTCGATGCCTGTAATGGTGTAATGGATAAAATGAGTTATCCGCGCGGCCTCATCAGCTTTACGTCGGAAGAGGAACTGGCTGGCGGCAAAACGCATATTTTGCGCCCTAAACTCATTGGCTATTTTTTCGTATTTGTCGTGATGGCAGGGTTGCTGGTCGCAAATATAATGCTGCGGGTACCGCTTGAAGTCGATATTATACGCGATCGCAACTCACTGTACCGTGAAACCAATGACGGCCTGATTGAAAACGTCTACACCCTTAAGGTGCTGAACAAATCGCAAACAACGCAGACCTACACCATTAGCGTGCAGGGCTTGCCTGACTATCGCTATATCGGTGAGGATACTGTCACGGTGCCGGGCGGTGAGATTTACAGCACACCAGTGTCTGTTGCAACCGATGCCTATAATCTGGAGGAAACCGTGACCGAAATATCGTTTAATGTGCGCACCCAAACTCAAGCCGGTGACGTGGTTGAAGTAAATGAACCCAGCAAGTTTCTGTACCGCTAACGATGACAGATTTTGCGTTTTCCGGGCTTAGTCCCGATGTCATCCTCGATGCGCTGGAAAGCTGTGGTATTTACCCTGACTCCGGCCTGTTAGCGTTAAACAGTTATGAGAACCGTGTTTACCAGTTCAGATGCGACGACGGTAGCCGTATGGTCGCAAAGTTTTATCGTCCAGCGCGCTGGACCGATGCCCAGATTGAAGAGGAGCACCAATTTGCCCAGGAACTGGCCGACGCCGATATCCCGGTGGTCGCCCCGTTTGTTATCGGCGGTAAAACGTTGCAATTCGCGTCAGGCTTTCGCTTTGCGGTATTTCCGTCTGTCGGTGGGCGTCAGTTCGAAAATGACAATCTCGATCAGCTTGAGTGGATGGGCCGCTTCATCGGTCGCATTCATCGCGTAGCCCAGAGTCAGTCATTTACCCATCGTCCGACAATTACTACCGACACTTTTTTGGACGAGTCCCGCAACACACTGACATCCAGCCCGCTTTTGCCGACGCACCTGAAAACCGCCTTCTTTGCCATTCTTGACCCTGTGATTGCATGTGCCAAAGCCCAGTTTACCGCCCATAATCCCATCCGGCTGCATGGCGACTGCCACCCAGGTAATATTCTCTGGCGTGATGGCCCTACCTTCGTCGATCTTGATGACTGCCGTATGGGCCCCGCCATACAGGATTTATGGATGATGTTAAGCGGCGACAGGCATCAACAACTGCTGCAACTCGATACCCTGCTGGAAGCTTATGAAGAGTTTCAGCCTTTCGATCCCCGCGAACTGGCTCTCATTGAGCCTCTGCGTGCCATGCGCATGGTGCACTATATGGCTTGGCTTTCCCGCCGCTGGGAAGACCCGGCATTCCCCCGTGCATTTCCCTGGTTTGCGGAGGATAAATACTGGGAAAATCAGATCCTGGCACTTAAGGAGCAGCGCGCCACACTTGATGAACCCGCGCTTAGCCTGACCCCGCAAGGTGGTAATTTTTAAAAATCTATCAATATCTTATAACCACGCTGCAATATCATTTGCGCGCTGCCACAGGTATACTCTGTGGCGGTTGTGGTGCTCACAGATGTGAGGTAAACGGGAAGTCAGTGAAAGGCTGACGCTGCCCCCGCAACGGTAAACGACAGCCCGACTGGGCCTGTATTTCCTGTCAACAGACAACCACTGGGTCTGCGTGGCGACGACAGCGTAAAACTGAACGCCTGTACCGCCTGCATATACCTGGGAAGGTGGAAATAACGCACCTGCGTTCGTAAGCCCGGATACCGGCCACCCGAAACCTGTCCAGCAGGACAACTTCAAAACCTCACGCACTCGGGTGGAGTGTCTAACGGGAATTTACAATGAGCTTCAACAAAACTATTCTGGCAGGCTCGGCCCTGCTTGGCTGTGCGCTAATGCCAGCATATCTGAACGCCGCTTCTGTGGTAGAACATATTACCGTAAGTGGTTCTCGCCTTGCCACGCCGGCCAGTAAACTGGCGGTTTCACGCACCGTGCTTGATGAGCAAATGATACAGGCAAGTGGCGCCATACAATTAACCGATCTGCTTCGCGGTATGCCCGGGGTGAGTATCGCCCAGTCCGGCAGTCCCGGTGCACTTACCGAGATACGTCTGCGTGGCAGTGAAAGTAATCACTTACTGGTGTTAATAGATGGTGTTGCGGTCAATGATATTGGTCAGGGCAGCTTGCTGGATCTGGCTCATATTACTACCGCTAATATCGCTCGTGTCGAATTGCTTCGCGGCCCGCAAAGCGCCTTATGGGGAAGTGGCGCAATTGGCGGGGTGCTCAGTATTACAACGCGCACTGCTGCGCAGAGAGGTTCGTCTTCCTTAAGCGCACATGCCGGCGCTGGCTCGCGCGGTACATTCAAAGCCGGCATTAATGCCGGGGCGGTGCTTGACGACCTGACAATACGCGGTTATGTCGAACACGTTGGGACGGATGGCGATAATGTATCGCGTCTGGGCGATGAACAGGATGGGTATCAAAACTTCACAACCGGGGCCTCTCTGGGTTATTCGCTGTCAACCTCACATCAACTGGACTGGACGCTGCGTGCTACGCAATACGAAAATGACTACGACACCATTGATACGGTGAATACTGGCCTGCCCACTGATGCGGCGAACGTGACGCAAGGCGATCAGCTTACCAGTCAGTTACGCTGGACATACTCGCTGCCTCACAGTGACTACGTCAGTTCGCTTAGCTGGCATTTCCACGAGGACAGCAATGATAACCGGGTTGCCGGCAACGATGCAGGCGGCACTACCGGCACCCGTCATCAGCTTACCTGGCTTCACCGTACCTCACTGAGCCAGAACTGGTCGGTGGCGGCAGGGCTGGACTTTTTGCGGCGTGAATTTGAACAGCGCGGCCCAGTCGTTTTTGGTGACCCGAACCAGTCTCAACATGACACCACCACCGCAATTTTCACTGAACTGGCTGGCGATTTAAGCGCAGATCTGCACAGTGCGCTTAGTCTGCGCTTCGATAACAACAGCGAGTTCGACGACGCGATAAGTTATCGCGCAGGCGTGACCTGGGATATATCCTCCTCACTTTCTGTCTTTGTCAGCCATGGACGGGCCGTCAAAACGCCGACATTTACTGAACGCTTCGGCTACTTTCCTGGCAGTTTTGTAGGCAATAATGCACTTGAGGTGGAAACCAGTCAGGAATGGGAGCTGGGACTCAGAGGCCGGTATAGCATGACTGAAATGAGCCTGAGCGTATTCGATACCCAGCTGGATAACGAAATCATGGGATATGTGTTCATTCCGGAATTGGGCGCGGCAACCGCCCAGAATGCCCAGGCAGAAAGTCAGCGCCGGGGACTGGAAGCGAGTATGGAGGTAAACCTGGAACATGCAACGGTCCGCGCCAGCTATTCATACCTTGATGCCAGTGAAGAGGCCAACGGCGATAGCGTAACCGAACTTCGCCGGGCCCGTCACAGTGGCGCAGTAAGCCTTTTCAGCGACTTAAACACCAGTAGCCTTACCGTTTATGCGAAAATTGCCTATACCGGAAGCCGCGACGATCGCTTTTTTCCACCCTACCCACAACTCCCTGTCCGCGCACATTTAAGGCCGTATACGCTAGCCTCGGTCAACCTTTCTTATACCCTTGCAGCAGACTGGCAACTCGCGCTGCGGGTCGACAACGCCTTTGACACCGAGTATGAAGATATTGTGGGCTACCCTGGTGAGCGACGAAGAGCCCTGCTTACACTCACTTATCAACACTGACCGACGCGGCGGGCGGGTGTTGACGGTTTTTACCGGCAATTCATCGTGTCCGCTAGGCGAGATTATGACTCTGTGGTAGTCTCAAAACCGAAAACTGGTAACAACCTAAGGAATGTTCATCACATGAAAAAGTTTGCAGTATTAATTGTAATGACGCTGTTGCTTCCACTGCAGGCCTGTGCTCAGGAGCAGGGCGTAAAGTGGGAAGAAGGCACCCACTATAAAGTGCTTGATGAAGAAGCGACTGACAAGCCAACGATTACCGAATATTTTTCGTTCTGGTGCCCGCACTGTTATAACTTTGAGCCGATTGTTGCGCAAATCAAAGAGAAGATGAGCGATAAAACGGCTTTTAATAAAGTACATGTCAACTTTATGCGTGTCCCGGGAGGTCCCGCGGTTCAGGACGACGCGACCAAGGCCATGATGATTGCTCGTGCACTCAAACAGGACGAAAAACTCAACGCCGCAATCTTCAACTACATCCACGAACAGCGCGCCTCTGTCACGGGCATGAAAGATCTGCGCAATATCTTTGTGGTCAACGGCGTTGAAGCGGCTGAGTTTGATAAGCTGGCGTCCAGCTTTGGGGTAAACAGTATGGTGAAGAAAAACCAGAAGATGGTAGACGAGTACCGTCGTCACTTAAGCGGTGTGCCGAGCTTTGTGATTAACGGGCAGTACATGCCCACCTTCACCCGGGAAATGACCCCCGACGATATGGTCGATCTGATTGTCTGGCTGTCGGAACAGTAAGCGACACACTCCGACAACGTTTTTTAAAGCCAGGTAATTACCTGGCTTTTTTGTACTTGCTTTCCGCCTTCCCCCTCTTCCTTGTCGCTGTGAGCTTTGTTTGCCAAATCAGATGTTAGCGGTGTGTTAATTGCGGTGAGTGACCTTGCCCTTCCTATAAGTATATGAATAACATCATATATATAACGTTTAATACCTTTGGCCTTGCGGCCCTCCCCCATCGCATACGTCAATAACAATAATTAGCGAGTCCCACTCATGTTTACACGTACTTCGGTTCACCATAATCAAGTGAACCAGATCCAGGCGGCTGTGTCAGAGCTGGATAATATTTACCGCTCACTCAAAAATACCGTCCCACTCATTAAGTTCACACCAGATGCCCGGGTCATTGAAGCCAATGATAAATTTGCCACCATGATGGGCTTTTCGCCGGCAGAACTTGAGGGCCAATACCATAAAGCACTGTGTTTTGGTGATTTTGCTGAAAGCAGGGCCTATCAAAGCCTGTGGGACAATTTGCGGCGTGGTAACGAGCAGGCAGGAACCTTTCCCCGTCAGAATAAGCGGGGCGAACGAGTCTGGCTGGAGTCCACTTATATCCCTGTTACTGCACACTCAGGTGAAGTAACGCACATTCTCAAAATTGCCTTTGATGTCACCGCCAAGCATGAGCGGTTAAACAAACTGAATGCGATGCACGCCGCATTAGACCGTTCTACCGCCATTATCGAATTTGAGCCGGACGGTACCATTATCGATGCAAACGACAACTTTCTGGCAACGGTGAACTACACGCTGGATCAAATAAAAGGGCGTCACCACAAGATGTTTTGTGATGAAACATTTTACCAGGAGAATCCTCTTTTCTGGGAGGAAATGGCCAAAGGCAACTATGCTTCAGGCCTGTATCGTCGCCTGGATGCGAACAATAACGAGATTTGGCTGGAAGCAACCTACAACCCCGTGTTCGATGATGCTGGGCGGGTAACGTCGGTGATTAAGTTCGCCACCAATGTTACGCGCCAGGAGCAGCGTAAGCGCGCGGTCACCCATGCTGCACGGTTGGCTGTAGACACGTCCGAGGCCACCCGGCAAAGTGCAGAGTCCGGCAACGCCAGCCTAAACGCCTCCGTCGAAAGCCTCCGGACCTCGTTACTGGAAGTTGACGAGACGCACGATCAGACGTTACGGCTTGATGAGCAATCACTGAAGATAGAAGCCATTGTCTCGACCATACAGGGCATTGCAGAACAAACCAACTTGCTGGCGCTTAACGCCGCGATTGAAGCGGCCCGAGCCGGCACACAAGGGCGTGGGTTTGCGGTGGTTGCCGACGAAGTTCGCAATCTGGCACAGCGTACCAATGACTCCACCATCGAGATTGAGTCGGTGGTGTCGCTGAATAAGGCGTTGACCAAAAGCTGTACTGAAAAAATGAATGGCGTCAGGGCCCGCTTTCAGCAGAACAATGACCATCTGGCCTCTGTCCAGTCAATCATGAATGACATTCTGGACGGCGCGCAGGATGTCAGTAGTAATGTGTCGCAATTGCTGGCTGATGCCAGCGACGACTAACCGTTACAAAAAAAAAGGGGGCACACCAGCCCCCTTTTTTGATTCACCAGGCGTTACCCCAGTTCGTCGGTCGCCACGCGGTAACGCGGGTCTTCATTGACGTTTATCTCAACAAATTTATCGGCGTTGCGCAGCAATGACCGGCACTCCTGACTGATATGGCGAATATGCAGTTTTTTACCATTTTGCTCATACTTGTCAGCCAGCGTATCGAGAGCATCGACACCGGACGAGTCCCAGATGCGTGACTCATTAAAGTCGATAACCACATCCTGAGGATCATTGGCCACATCGAACAGATCTCGGAAGTGAGAGACTGAGCCAAAGAATAAAGGCCCTTCAAGCATATACACCTTCCAGCCATCATTATCGATGTGGGATTTGGCCGCAATATGTGTTGCGTGTTTCCAGGCAAAGACCAGCGCCGACACAATCACACCAACGACAACGGCGATGGCCAAATCGGCGGCAACGGTAACAGCAGTCACCAAAAACAGTACGAACGCGTCTTCTTTGTTTACGCCGCGGATAATTCTGAATGAGGCCCATTCAAAGGTGGCGATAACCACGACAAACATGACACCAACCAGTGCCGCCAGCGGGATCATTTCAATCAGTGGCGCCGCAAACAGAATAAAGCCTAGCAGAACCAAGGCGGCAGTGATGCCTGACAAACGTCCGCGCCCACCGGAGTTGATATTAATCATGCTTTGGCCAATCATGGCACAGCCACCCATGCCGCCGAAGAAGCCGTTGACAGTATTGGCAACGCCCTGCCCCACACACTCTTTATTGCCACGGCCACGGGTATCAGTCATTTCGTCGATGAGAGACAGTGTCAGCAGTGACTCAATAAGGCCTACCAGACACAGGATGACTGAGGTAGGTAACACTATCATCAGCGTTTCCCAGGTAAAGGGCACCATAGGTATTGCAAAGGAGGGTAATTCACCGGCCAGTGTGGCAGTGTCTTTTTCGCTTGCTGGCAGCAAATCACGCACAAAATCAAGCACCGTGCGGGCTTCCAGATCCAGTCCATGGACCAGAACTGTGACGGTGACAATGGCCACCAGCGAGGCAGGAACCGCCTTAGTCAGCTTCGGCAACAGGTAGATTATCCCCATGGTAAGCGCCACCAGCCCCAACATCCAGTAGAGCATCGAGCCTTGCATCCATGTAAGTTCACCGGCCGCGTTGATAACTTTAAACTGGCCGAGTTGCGCCAGGAAGATGACAATTGCCAGCCCGTTTACAAAGCCCAGCATCACCGGATAAGGCACCAGACGAATAAACTTACCCAGCCTGAATACCCCACACAGTATTTGCAGGACGCCCGCCACCACAACGGCAGCAAACAGGTACTGGACACCATACTGTGCGACAAGCGCGACCATTACGACCGCCATTGCGCCGGTAGCCCCTGAGATCATGCCGGGCCGGCCGCCAATGGCAGAAGTGATTAATCCCATGAAAAAGGCCGCATACAGCCCAACCATAGGCTCAACGCCAGCCACAAATGCAAAGGCTACCGCTTCTGGCACCAGCGCCAGCGCAACCGTTATTCCGGACAACACATCGTTTTTCACATTGCTGTCGCGATTGGTGATGATGTCAAACATGCTCTTCCAAAAGGTTGATGGTTAAAAATCGGGCGGCGATTCTATCACCAAATCCACCACAAATCTTTTAACAGATTGTAAATGGCGCACCGCAGTCGATATATCCACCTGAGCGAAAGCGCCGCAGGTGTCACCAATGGTTTAAATTCGTGACCGTCTCAGTAATAATACGCCGAGAGTCATCAACGCATTTCATCATTCAACAGGAGCAAGCGTGGTCCCTTATTTTCTCACCGGCCTGGCCGTATTCGTTGCCATTGTCATCCACTGGTTCGCGCCCAAAGCCTTCTGGCGGGCAACGCTGATGTCAACGGCAGTGATCATGTTGCTCTCAATTGCCACCCTCTACATTTTTCAGGCTTCCGGCTTTCTGGTAAGCGAGCAAACCGGTGAGAATGCTGACTTCTCTGGCAGACTTCCCTTCATCACAACCTGGATCACTTTTTTTGGCTTGCTGGTATCGCTTTTCGTTGGCTGGTTTTTACGGGTGGTGCGCCACTGAAATTTCGTGTGCCAGACGGATAGCGGCAAAATCGCCGTTTTCGACGCCACGACGGATGATGTCTGTCAGTTTTTCTTTGTGTCGATAAAACGGCGAAGACGTACTAAGCCCAACGTAATAGTTACGCACCTTGTCCGGCTGGTAGCTAGCCTCTACAATTTCGTTCTCAAGGTGTAACTGCGCTATTTTAAGCTGAGAGCTACTCTGAAAATGGGCAAAGGCGTCAATGCGCCCGAGGTGCAGCAATTGAATTTTTTGCTCCAGACTGGACACCCTTACCACCGCACGATAATTCACGCGCGATTCCAGCTGTGAGCTGGGATTATCAATAGTGACCCCCAGAATGATCGACGACAAATCACTGGCTGCGTCCAATGATTCAGCGTTATCGGCACGCACGTAGTAGGTATTGCGTAGCGCTTCATAAGGGGGGGTAATATAAACAAACCCTGACTCAGCATAACTGCGCTTCAATCCCACCATGATATCAATTTCCCCCTGCTCCAACGCATGGATACGCCGGGCGAAGGGCATCGGATAAATATCCAGCTCGACATCCAGCTTGCTAGCAAGATAGCGCAGATACTTGGCATGCAGGCCATCAGTAAATTCAGGGGAGACCGAACTGCGTAACACCGTTTCGCAACGCAGTGGCTGCGCAATGAGCAGCATAGCGGTAGCCATCATCAGGCTCAGTGCTTTTGCGCTATGGACAAGTCCGTTTGCAACGCCTGTCATTGCTTTGCTGTCCTCCCTGCAAGCTGCACAAGTGGGTGGCGGTTAACGTCTGTAACTCGGCCCCACGGGTACAATCGATTTTCAGCTTCATGCTGATTTTTTAGTCAGTGTGAGTGTCAGTATTCACTACCCTGCATACCGAATGCAAGTCCTGACGCGGATAGACACCAAAAGTGAGTAATCCACAGCTAATGGGTTACCGTGTTATTCCGACGTGCTGCGGTCATGCGTTTTTTCAATTGAAAGCTGAGGCCACCGCTTTTGCCATTGCTTGGATGCCAGACGCTGCTGATAGATATCAATTCGAGGAAATTGCGGATTAATACTTACCCGCAGTGAAAAGCAACTTGCAAGGCCAAATGGCGCAACAATCTCAATCGCGTCGTCTTCAGCCAACCGTGCCCCGACACAGGTTGGCGCTTCAATCCAGCGCGCGATAGCATCTTTCGTATCCGTATAGGGCGCATGGCCATGTTTACTGTGCATTCGCGCCTGGTTTTTGACTTCCCAACTGGCGTCCGGCACTGCCTTGACGAGACTCGACTGTATCCGTGATTCTTCGCTCAATGCCGTATCTCTGTCGAAATAAACCACATCGACATCGTTAAGCGGTGTTGGCGGCCAGTAGTCATGCTGGGCGTCCCAGATAGCATTACGTACAAACCCTGCTGCGATATAGGCGTCGTTCAGACAAAGGCTTCTTACAGCACGAAGACAGCGCATGCGCCAGGGGTCGCACCGTAAAATAGAACACGCGGCCGCAGCCAGCGTACGTTCGGATGCTGATTCTTTCGGCGTCATCACCGGCAGTCAGGCTTGGTCTTTTTTACTTCCGCCCAGACAGGCAGGTGATGCAGACACTGTATGTCCCCGCGCCTGCCATTCGTGAGGCGTAAAAGTATGCAGGGCGAGCGCATGCACCGGGCCGTTCAATGCGTCTGTGAGTACGCTATTGATTGTCCGGTGACGGGCGATCAGACGTTGCCCTTCAAATGCGTCGCTGACCACAGTGAGCTTAAAGTGAGACTGTGCCCCCGGGCCCGTGCTGTGCATGTAACTTTCATCCACAACCTCCAGGTAAGCGGGAGACAGTGCATCGGAAACCGACTGTTCAATAAACTGTTTTACATTTTCCACGTCAAATCTCCTTCACGTATTCAGGTAACGAAATGTCAGATTAATTCTGGCTGCGAGTGGCTTTTTAGTTTTGTTGATACCGTGCAGATACTGTGACTGGGTGCCTTTTCCCATAACCAGTAAGCTACCATGCTCTAACAGTTGTGTGGTGCGTTCGCCGGTGACGCGGTGCTTGAAAATAAATGGCCGGGCTTCCCCCAGTGTCACTGACGCGATCGTTGGGTTGACGCCAAGTTCCGGTTCGTCATCTGCGTGCAGACTCATACTGTCATTGCCATCACGGTAAAAGTTCGCCAGTACACTATTAAATGCGCACCCGGTTGTCTGCTGACACATCTCACGCAGTTCACTTAGCGCGCGCGTCCAGGGCGATGGGGTTAACTGCATCCCTGAGTAACCATAGCGACACCCGGGGTCGCCATGCCAGGATTGCAATCGCGGTATTGGCATGGTTTTGCCAAACAACGTAATATCATCCTGGCGCCACGGCAGCGTTGCCTCCAGTTCACTTTGCATCACTCTGGCTTGCTCTGCTGTCAGCCAGCAAGGATAATAGTGTACTTCGGCATCGGGCAGAGTCAGACGGTACGGCGTCGCCTTTGGTGACGACATGTCCTGAAATAACGGCATTTGCATGTTAGCGAATCCAGACCTTATTGGGTAACCATGAATACACAGTTTTCTCATCTTTCGCGCCAGCTAACGCTGGTTCGCTACCCCCAGCAAAAACAGCACAAAAGTCTGCAGGCCTGGGACAGCGCTGACGAGTTACTCATCGAACACGTTGAGCAAAACATCTCTGCACAACAGCATAGCCAGTGTATCATTTTCAACGATGATTTTGGCGCACTGGGGTGTTGGTTTGCCCAACACCAGCCGGTCTGGGTGTCTGACTCCCACATTGCTCACCGCTCCCTGGACGTCAATCTGGCACACAACGATTACCGCCCGGCCGTGTCAGACTATTGTGTTCACTCACCGGTAGATGCCCGGAACAGCCTGGCCGCGCTTCCCGAGTCGCCGACTATGGTACTCCTTAAAGTACCGCGAACCCTGGCACTGCTGGAGCACCAACTGCTTCGTATTGCCCAGGTGATGACGCCACACACAACCATAATTGCAGCCGGAAAAGTCAAAGCCATCACCTCATCGGTGCTCGCCCTGTTCGAAAAATACATCGGCAAAACCACGACCTCACTGGCAAAGAAAAAATCGCGCCTTATCTTTGCCATCCCTGAGCGGTGTCAGTCAGACGTGACATCGCCGTTCCCGACGCAGTGGTCCTGTTCCCTGCCTTCGGGGCGACGGCTCACACTTACCAACCATGCCAATGTTTTTTCGCGCCAGTCTTTGGATATTGGCGCGCGCTTTATGCTTGAGCATATGCAGGTTAGTGACAGCGACACCATTGTCGATCTTGGCTGCGGCAACGGTGTGCTCGGCCTCAACGCATTGGACATGGCCCCGAATGCCCGTATCCACTTTGTGGATGAGTCATACATGGCACTGGCCAGTGCCCGTGATAACGTTGCGGCGAATTTTCCGGAGCGGTTGGCGCAGTGTCAGTTCCATATCAGCAACTGCCTGGAAACGTTGCTGGCGGAGCAACAAGAGACCGCGAGTAAAATTTTCTGTAACCCCCCCTTTCACCAGCAAAACGCCATCACCGATCACATTGCCTGGCAAATGTTCAGCGAGTCGAAGCAGTTGCTGCGTCCGGGCGGGCATTTGGTGGTAGTGGGAAACCGTCATCTGGATTATCACGTAAAACTTAAGCGCTTGTTTGGCGGTGTGAAACTGCTTGCAAGCCATAAGAAGTTCGTTATCTTAGGGGCAGCAAAACGTTAATCTTCACCATCAGGCTTCCCCCTGGCCTGTTTCCGGCATTAAGGAATAGTTATGATCCGTTCACTTATCGTCACCATGTTCATGGCACTTGTTGCCGCTTCGGCTTTCGCGGCAACGGACAAACAGGATGGGGCAGATATCCAGCCCGATAATTATTATCCCCGGGTGAAACTTGTCACCTCGATGGGTGATATTGTAGTGGAGCTTTATCGTCGCCGTGCGCCTATCACCGTGAATAACTTCCTGCACTACGTGGATGTGGGCAGTTATAACAACACCATTTTTCATCGAGTTGTGCCTGGCTTCGTGGTTCAGGGCGGTGGCTACACCACCGAGCTGGATGAAAAAGTGTCATTTGGGGAAATTTTCAATGAGTCCGGCAATGGACTGAAAAATACCCTCTACTCTATTGCAATGGCGCGGCAAAACGACCCACATACAGCCACCCGCCAGTTTTTCTTTAACCTAAATGACAATACCAGCCTGGATCCCGGTAAGGACTGGGGTTACACCGTATTTGGCATGATTGTCGAAGGCGTAGATGTGGTAGAAGCAATATCCGAGGTAGAAACCGAGTACGAAATTACGCTCAATGCACCACATGCCCCCAAAGAGCAGGTTGTACTGAAAAAAGCAGAAGTGCTGCCACCGCTGTAATCGCGGGGCAGCCCGGCAAGGCGTCAGCCTTCATTGCAAAACAGCAGTTGCTCTGGCATGTCCTCAATGAATAGGTGCCCCATGCGGAGAAAGCCGGCATTTTGTAACAGGCGGATGGATGCGGCGTTGTCCGGGTGAACGGAAGCAAGAACGGTACGTAACGACAGCGATGTACGGGCGAATCGCACCATGTAGTTTGCCGCTTCGAGGGCGTAGCCTTTACCGCGTGCATGGGCAAGTAAGGCAAAACCCAGTTCCGGGACATCAAAATACGGCCTGCGAATAAGCCCACACATGCCAACAGGTGTGTCGCCTTCGGTTTCAATAATGGCCAGTAAACTGAAGCCCCACTCCTGCATTTGCTGCTGACTGCGTGCGATGTAATCTCTGGCATCATGCATGCTCGAGACGCCGCGATCACCAATGTACGCGCGCCATAGCGGATCGTGGTTAAGCTCATACACCCAGTCGGCATCATCAAACACAAGCGGGCGTAATACCAGTCGGGGCGTGTCTATGATTGGTGGCAAAAGACTCTCCTAACGATGCTGTAACAGGTTATCGATCTGACGCTGGGTGCTGACATCAACATGGGCCGCTCTGGGATAGTATGGGCGCTGGCGGTCCTGCCGTCTGGGGTGCTGCCAGCCTCGTGTGGTTTCAATAAATCGTATCGCTTCTTTTTCACCACCGTGCTCCAGACAACCGGCAAGGCAGGTATCAATATACGTCTGACTGACGGGATAATCGTCGGTGGCCGGCTGTATATCCAGCGTTTCGCAAAGCCAAATCTGCTTGTCAGACAGCCACTCCCTCACCTGCGAGTCCTGACCAGGCGTCAGCGGTAGGGCCAGCGCCTCCAGCTCAACGGGCACAAAGCGATAGTCTTTTTCCCTGTCTTCCAGGGCGGGGTCGATTGTGGCTGGAATGAGCTGACCGTTTAGCATAGCGCCAGACTCTGCCATGGCGCCAACGTAAGTTTGCTGCTCAGCTTCACTGCGGGTCACCCAGGCGCGATAAAAGCCCGTCACGGTGGCCGGTAGTCCGGGCACCTGCATGCCGGAGAAGCGCTGACGACTGTCGGCACTCATCAGACTGCCATACCCCAAAACCAGATGCGGTGCGGACACGCGCTCAAACCAGATGTCTAAAATGTGCTGCTGCATACTGACAGGCTCCTGATTGCTTACTAATATGCTACGCGGTTTGCCCGTGACAAGGCAAGCGGGTCACTGCGGTGAGCGGGCCATAAAAAAGGGCACCGTCGGTGCCCTTTTATTACTGGGTTATTCAGAACAGGGCTCGCACTCCCAGTGTGATATTGCGTCCCGGCAATGGCGCCTGATCTTTGAGGAACGAGGTATGCACCCGCGCCTCCTGGTCCGTCAGGTTATCGCCGCGGGCAAACAGGATCCAGTCGATCCCGCCTCGACGTAGTTCATACTGCATACTGGCATTCAGCAGGGTATAGCCATCAGTAGGTGTTTCAAGTGGTGCCACCTGGTCTTGTTCATCATACCAGGTAACCCCCAGCTCTCCACTAAGTCCGCCTGACTGGTAGTTGAGCGAGGTACCTACCCGTAGCGGCGGGGTACGCGGCAGATCCTGGCTGTCAATTTCAGCCCGGATATAGTCACTGAACGCCGTGATCCGCCAGGTGGCATTCAGGTCATAATAGGTTTCGGCTTCAAGGCCCCAGATATCGGCATCGGCCTGGCGGAAGGCGTAAACCGGCAGCCCCTCTTCGTCAGCATGCGCTTCCTCATCGTGGCCCGGCTCATCGTGACCCGCCTCAGCATGTTCCTCTTCCTCATGGGCTTCATCCAGTGCGGTTAACCCTGTGGCACTCTGATAAATGTAATCGTCGGCCTTGTTATAAAACAGCGAGACGGTATACCCCCAGTCGCCAGTAAATTTACGCAGGGTAATATCCAGGTTGTTACTGACCTCTTCATCCACGCTCTGCAGAGTGTCACCGACTTCGCCCTCCTGATCCAACTGGTATACCAATCCGACCTCAAAACTGCGTGTCGCCAGATGCTGACCTGCAGCAAATAACTCTTGCTGACTGGGTGCCCGCTCACTGCGTGATAGCGTGACAGCAAGTGCGTGCCCGGGCTGGTATTCCCAATTCATCCCGGCTGAAAAAGACGTGCTGGTAAAACTGTACTCATCAAAGCTGAAGGTATTTAGGGCTGTTTCCTCATGCTCACCAACATGTTCTTCTTCATGTTCTTCATGATGCTCTTCTTCAAGCCCTTCGTCGTGCGCCACATCAAGCTCAAAGGTGCTGTCGTCGGCTTCAAAGCGGGTGTACTCCAGGCGGCCGCCAAGCTCAAACGTAATCTCGCCAACTTTCTTTTGTTCAATCAGGTAAACCGCCGTACTGGTTGTCTTTGTTGGCGGTGAGAAGGCTTCCGCACCGATGGCTTCATAGTCACTTTGATCAAACTGTGTCCCAAGCACGCCGTGCCAGCCATTGAAATCTTCAT
The DNA here is from genome assembly GCA_964508695.1 of uncultured Alteromonas sp. Lineage (GTDB taxonomy): Bacteria > Pseudomonadota > Gammaproteobacteria > Enterobacterales > Alteromonadaceae > Alteromonas. The sequence goes on along the minus strand of CAZDUT010000034.1, from coordinate 2,678 downwards.
GGAAGACCGAGAGACGCAAATTGGTCGCGTCATTGTTGAAGATGGTCCCGACTTCTCCGTCTTCAATCTCGCTGTGAGTGTAGTCGGTATACGCTGCCCCAAACTTCACCTTGGCAATACCGTCGACCGGGGACAACCATTCACCGCTACTTTGATAACGGGTCATATCAACGTCAAGCAACACCCCTTCGTCGCCATGTGCCTCGTGCTCCTCTTCGCTTTCTGCCTCATGTTCGTCAACATGCTCATCCTCATGACCCTGATGATGGGCATGACCCGGTACGCCATAACGGTTATCCAGCTGCTCTACCGAGAACCCGACGAAGCCCTCATCACCAATATAGGACAACCCCGCTACCACACTGGCGGTATCCATGCTGCTGCTTTCCAGCACACCGAACGGCTCGTCATCATCAGGCTCTGCCGAGGCGTAACCTGGTATGTCGGCGTTATCGGTATCGCGGGAAAAACCATCAATGTGCCAGGCAATATTGCCGCCACCGCCGTTGACTTCACCGCGCGCGTACTTCTCATTATTTACCGTGGAATAGCTCAGTTGCGCCTCACCATTGGTTTCCAGCGGTACGTCCGATGGCATGCGGTTATCGACGATGTTGACCACACCGCCTATTGCGCCACTGCCGTACTGGAGGGTTGCGGGGCCGCGCAGCACCTCTATCTGATTGGCACTGCTGGTATTGCCTGTGACATTATGATCTGGCCCAATGCGCGAAACATCCGAGACATTCAATCCATTTTGGACAATCTTCACCCGCGGGCCGTCATTGCCACGGATAACCGGGCTACTGGAAACCGGCCCGAAATAGGTACTGTGTACGCCCGGCGTGCTTTTTAATGTTTCGCCCAGGGTTGGCGCCTCTATTTTGCGTAATTGTTCTTCACCGAGCACCGATACCGGCGTCACAGATTCCAGTACCGAAGCCTCCATGGCCGATGCGGTCACCACGATATTTTCTACCGATGAGCGCGATAGCACGAAATCAACATTTTCGTCACCGTCAATCACACCGAGATCATTATCGCCGTGGATATACTCACTGGAATATACATGCAGGTGGATATGTCTTTTATCGACATTGTCAAACCGGTAAAGCCCCTTTGCGTCAGTAAACACAGGTTGCTGCTTACCCTCAATGGTTACCTTTGCCCCGGCGACGGGCTCACCGCGCTCGTTGGTCACTTTGCCGGTAATTATTGCACTGTAAGCCTTGCCCGATATGGCTGAGGCTACAATAAGCGCGAGTAAGGTTGGTGTTCTCATATTTATTCCCACTTCCACCAATGTGATGTTATAACATTTTCCAGCTTACTCACTGAAAGTCAATGGTCATTTATCTCGCACAACGCATCTGTGAACGCAGAGCAAGGTTAAAGAAAAGTAGTGGGTGGTTGTCAGTGGTGCTGTGTTTTTGGCGCTGTCACGCGCGGCTTACCGGAAAATTAAGCACATCCTTAATATGCTCGACGCCAAGTTTAAGCATCAGCAAGCGATCTACTCCCAGCGCCACCCCTGCGCACGACGGCAAGCCGCTTTCAAGAGCAGCCAACAGGTGGTAGTCCACGGGCCGCTCGGGGAGATAATTGGCCTTACGCTCGGCGTTATCATGCTCAAACCGCTGTCGCTGCTCAGCGGCATCGGACAGCTCGTAAAAACCGTTAGCCAGTTCGGCGCCCTGGTAGTACAGTTCAAACCGGTCGGCGGTGCGGGGATCGACAGAGTTGATGCGGGCCAGCGCGGCCTGTGACGCCGGGAAGCCATGCACAAAAGCCGGGGCATCCTGACCCAGCGAGGGCTCAATAACCACACTAAACAGTAACTGCATTACACTATCCCGCGACAGGCTATCGGGCTTATCAATATTTATGTTGTGATCAACCAGGGCATCAACCAGTGTGGCCTTACCGGCCGTTAAGGGATCAATGCCGAGCTGTGCCTGAAATACCTCCTGGTAGGTGTGCCGGGTCGCTGGCGGCGCTTGTATGCAGGCCGTTAGCAAGGCGTCTACTTCGTCCATCAGGTCATGATGGTCAAATCCCGGCCGGTACCATTCCAGCATCGTAAACTCAGGGTTGTGCCATCGTCCTTCCCCTTCATGCCGAAAGGCCTTACAAACTTGATAAATGGGCCCGCTTTGCGCACACAGCAGGCGTTTCATGGCGTATTCAGGCGACGTTTGCAAATACAGTTGCTGCACGTTGCCACTCGCGGCGAAGTCAAAGCGGGTTGAAAATGCGTCAAGATGAACATCGGTCACAGTCCCCTGAGACAACAGTGGGGTTTCCACCTCCATGACACCACGAGCGTCGAAAAATGCACGGATATCCCGCAGCAGGTTTGCCCGGGCGCGGCGGTGTTGATGTGAAGCTGTAGGCTGCCAGTCAGTTACGTTCATTGCATTACCATCACAAAAATGCCACCTGTTAGAGGTGGCATTGCCAGATTCGGTTTTAAGCCCGTTCGCTGGAACGGGTTATTTTTGTGCCCGTGATGCGTATTCGCCGCTACGGGTATCTACTTTGATCACTTCACCGGTTTGCACAAACAGTGGAACCCGCACAACGGCGCCGGTACTCAGTGTCGCCGGCTTACCGCCGGTGCCCGCGGTATCCCCTTTCAGGCCTGGATCGGTTTCTGTGATTTCCAGCTCAACAAAGTT
>CAZDUT010000033.1:15670-19131 GCA_964508695.1 uncultured Alteromonas sp. | reverse complement strand
GCATTGACGAGATTGAAGGCCATGAACTGGCTGGCAAACGCGATGCGTTTGAACAGTGCGAGGTGTTGTATGCAAAAAACCGCGAATGGTGCCGGGTATTGCGTTCACCGGCCCGTGTTAGCGGCTTTTGAACCGGTGTGACAGGTGCCCCGGTGTTTAGCGGTGAGCACAAAATATGACACGGAATAATAATAACAGGTAAAAAATACCATGATATCGCTGCTTGCCAGGCTCACTTTTTTTGCTGCCGTGATTGCAACGCTCGCATTTTTCTTGCTGGGCCAGCAGCAGCTTAATATTGATACCAACCTTAATGATCTTAACCCCGATAAGGTTACTGACAACGACCTGAAGTCTGCACTTCAGACCGTGAATGAAGCGGTGAGTCAGCGGTTTATCGTGGTGCTGGAGGGGTCGCAAAGCCGCCTTAACTCCGCCAAAGCCGACATACAGCGAGAACTCAACGCACTGCCTGCACTGTCGGTGGTTACCAATGAACAACTGCAGGCGAACTACCTGACAGCCCTCACCCCCTATCGCTTCAATCTGCTGACCGCTGGTCAGCGACAGCAACTTAAGACTCACAGTCCCGAACGGCTGGCCTCTGACGCTCAGCGCCGACTTTATCAACTTGGCGAAGGCGTCCGTGTTATTCCCTTTGACCGTGATCCGCTTGGCTGGTTCTCAGACTTTGTTCTGTCAGGGCTGGACAACTTAGATAATACAGACAGCGAGGCACCTACCAGCGCATCGCCGGTCGTCTCCCTGGTGGTCAACTTTGATCGCTATCCCAAAGACATGGCGCAGCAGGCGCAGCTCTATCGGACAATCAACCAAATCGAAAGCACGATAGCCAAGCAGTACCAGGTTCGTGTATTGCACTCTGGCATGTTCTTCTTTGCCGTCGATTCCGCCCAGTCTGCCAAAGCAGACATTCAACTCATTGCTGTTGGCTCGACCATTGGCGTACTGGTACTGATGCTATTGGTATTCCGCTCGCTATTACCGCTGCTGCTGTCTCTGAGCTCTATTGCGATTGGCGTGGGATTCGGTGTGCTGGTGAGCATTTTCCAGTTCGGCTCGGTGCATATTCTGACGATTGTCTTTGGCGCCAGCCTGATTGGCATTGTGGTGGATTATTCGCTGCATTACTTCTATCACTCATTATCGCAACACCCCGTCAGCCGACATGCTGCCAGCAGCCACAGCTCGCTCTTTCGGGCAATGCTGCTCAGTGTGCTGACATCGGTAATTGGCTATGGTGCCCTGGGGTTATCTGACCTGGTTATACTCAAAAAGGTAGCGCTGTTTTCATGCACCGGGCTGGCGATGGCCTGGGTAAGTGTGATGGTACTGGGCCCTCTGGTGATACGTCGGCCTATTGCAGCCCGCCAGCGAGCACTTCGGCAAGTCATTCATGCGTGCCAGCAGGTGTTTGCCCGTCGCCCACGGCTATTAGTCTCAGTCGGTCTGTTACTTGGTTGTGCCAGTGGTATTTATGCGCTTACAGGCAATATAGCCACCAATGACGATCCACGACGCTTCTTTCACGTCTCGCCGTCATTGCTGAGTCAGGAACAGCAAGTGGCATCACGCACACAAGTGTATGAGCCGGGGCGTTATTTGATGGTGCAGGGAGCGTCTGATGATGCGGTCTTCACTGCCCTTGAGCAACTGTACGCAGCGCTTGGCGAGCAGCAACAGTCGCTAAGCAGCATTCTTGACTGGCTGCCCTCGCCGGCCCGTCAGCGGGAAAACTATGCCCGTCAGGCAAAGCTATATGCAGAAGGGATGGCGCTGGACCAGTTTGCGGCGCGGCTCGGCCTGCCGGCCACCCAGTTTACGGCTGTGAAAGCACAATACCAGCAGGCGGACAACCGCGTTTTATCGGTTCCGGCGCTGCTTGAAGAGTTACCGTCTTTGCCACCACTATGGATAGCACAAAGTGACAGGATATACAGCGTTGTACTAATACGAAAAAACAGTGACCTGGACAAAATAGCCGCTGCCGCCGATAAGATTACCGGTGTGCAGTATATCAATACCCTGGCCAGTGCCAGTGAGGCACTCAAAGCGCAGCGCGAAACCGGGGCCATGCTGTTGTTACTGGCTTATGCGCTGATAGCTGTGCTGCTGATGTTGTACTATCGCCGTCTCAAAGCGGTGTGTTTGCTATTGATCCCACTTGTGGCAAGTGCAGTTACACTGGCCGCAGTGTCATTGCTGGGCCAGTCAATTACGGTGTTTCATGTGATGGCGCTGTTTTTGGTATTGGGCCTGGGCATGGACTACATTATTTTCGCCAAAGAAATGCAAACACAGCGGGCCGTGACGCAACAGGCCATTTTATTGTCTGCAGTTACCAGCCTGCTGTCCTTCGGGCTGCTGGCCTTCAGTTCGATGCCAATCGTTCAGGCCTTTGGCAGCACCATTTTAATTGGCAATACGATCAACTTTATCGCTGCAATAAGCTTATTTAATGGCCCGCAGCGCACACAGGAGAAAAGACCCGATGTCGGATAAAAAAAGAGTCTTAGTGACAGGCGCAAGCAGTGGCATTGGTAAAGCCACGGCATACAAACTGGCGAAAGATGGCTATGCCGTGGCCGTGCATTATCGCAGCGGCAAGGACTCGGCTGAGACGTTGGTTGAGACCATTAAGCAGGAGGGTGGCGAAGCCAATGCACTGCAATTTGATATTGCTGATCGCGACGGTACCCGCGATGCCATTGAGCGCGATATTGAGCAGCATGGTGCTTACTACGGTGTGGTCTGCAACGCCGGGATCACGAAAGACACCGCGTTTCCTGCCATGACCGGCGAGGAATGGGACGGTGTCGTGCACACCAATCTGGACGGGTTTTATAACGTACTGCATCCGACTATTATGCCTATGATCCGGCTACGCCAGGGGGGCCGCATTGTCACCCTGTCGTCGGTATCCGGACTGATGGGCAATCGTGGACAAACCAATTACAGCGCATCGAAAGCCGGTATTGTAGGTGCCACCAAGGCGCTCGCCATTGAGCTGGGTAAACGCAAAATCACCGTGAACTGTGTGGCGCCGGGGGTGATCGATACCGGCATGACTGACGGCGTGATTGCCGACGAAGCGAAAAAGATGATCCCGCTTGGCAGCTTTGGCGAGGTTGATGATGTTGCCCATACCATTGGTTTTTTAATGTCTGACGGTGCAAAGTACATTACGCGTCAGGTTATCAGCGTAAATGGCGGTATGCACTAACGCGCAGTAGCCACATGCTCATAAAGCGGCATAAGGGGTTATGAAACATTGTCGGTTTGGAGTGATTGGAAAGGCAATGCAGGCGTGAACCTTAACCACGTTACGCAACAAGGTGATGTGATGGTTCAGGCTCGTTTAAGTGAGAAAAGTAACAGCTCAGTGTGTTAGCTATCGGCGATAACATGCTGACTCGTGTGTAAGTCAGCATGCGTGGCAC
>CAZDUT010000033.1:0-15660 GCA_964508695.1 uncultured Alteromonas sp. | reverse complement strand
CTATTTTTAAGCAAGTTTATGTAAATTAATGGTATTTATACTAAGTGGAACAGTCCTGTATTCTATTCAATATTCTGGATCTGCTCGCGCATTTGCTCAATGAGTACTTTCAGCTCCACCGCCGACTGGGTAATGTCGGTGTTAATGGACTTTGAGCCCAGTGTGTTGGCTTCACGGTTGAACTCCTGCATCATGAAATCCAGGCGACGGCCGCAGGCACCGCCCTTGTTCAGAATATTGCGGGTCTCTTTCACGTGGGTATTCAGGCGGTCCAGTTCTTCGGCGACATCCACTTTTTGCGCCAGCATGATCATCTCTTGCTCGAAGCGCCCCGGATCCAGTTCAACCTGCGCTTCTTCAAAGCGGGTCTGAATGCGCTCACGCTGCCAGTTAAGTACCTCGGGCATGCGCTCAGTCACCGTCGCCACTTCCTGCTCAATGGCATCCAGGCGCTGCGTAATGATCGCTTTCAACGCTTCACCCTCGGTGGCCCGGGCATCAATAAACTCTTTCAGGGTACTGTCGAAGCCGCTCATGATGTCAGCCTGAATAGTATCCATGTCGGCTTCTTCGGCTGCGATAACGCCTGGCCAGCGCAGCACATCCAGCGGGTTTACGCCGGTAGACTGACCGTGGGACTGCACCCAGTCGGCCGCGTGCATGACCTGCTTGGCCAATGGTTCGTTTAAATTCAGGTTGGTTACGGCCGTGTCACTGGCGCTAAAGCGCAGGCTGCACTCAACTTTGCCACGCGCAAGCTTCTTTCGAAAGCGTTCGCGCAAAACCGGCTCCAGTGAACGAAACTGCTCAGGAAGACGGAAGTAGGTTTCCAGGTAGCGCTGGTTAACCGAACGAAACTCCCATACAGCGGTGCCCCACTCTTTTTTTACTTCGCTGCGGGCGAAGGCTGTCATACTGTAAATCACACATCACCTTTTATTTACGGTATCTGCTTATCTAAAGCCGCCCCTGCGACTTTATTTTCGAACCTGTATCTGCAGCTACCAAGGCTAATCATAGCGCACAATCGGTAAAAGGTAATTATCCGGCCTAAGGTGTTTTTCACTGATTGCAGGAGTGCGTTATACTATGCCCACTTCCCCGGGCCACCCTAAGGTGGCAGATGGGGGTTCAATTTCCCGTGTACCAATTTTGTGGAGAACACTATGCGTCCAAGCGGCAGAACCGCCAGTCAGATTCGTCCCGTTACCCTTACCCGTCAGTATACCTGCCATGCAGAAGGCTCTGTGCTGGTTGAGTTCGGCAATACCAAGGTACTGTGTAATGCCACGGTGGAAGAAGGCGTGCCACGCTTTATGAAGGGACAGGGCAAAGGCTGGATAACGGCTGAATACAGCATGCTGCCCCGCGCTACGCATACCCGCAGCGGCCGCGAAGCGGCGCGCGGCAAACAAGGCGGCCGGACGCTGGAAATCCAGCGCCTGATTGCCCGTTCTCTGCGTGCAGCTGTTGACCTTAAGTTGTTAGGCGAAAATACCATTACGCTGGACTGCGACGTTATCCAGGCGGATGGTGGTACACGTACTGCGTCAATTACCGGTGCCTGTGTGGCGCTGGTGGACGCGCTGACATATATGCGCAGTAAAGGGATCCTTAAGGCTAACCCGCTCAAACACATGATTGCCGCCCTGTCGGTAGGTGTTTACAAAGGCACACCTATTGCCGATTTGGAATACCTGGAAGACTCCGACGCTGAAACCGACATGAACATCGTGATGACCGAGGAAGGCAAGCTGATTGAGGTGCAGGGCACCGCAGAAGGCGAACCTTTCAGCTTTGATGAGCTGCAGGAAATGCTGGAAATTGCCAAGCATGGCATGCGCGAGCTGTTTGATATCCAGAAAGCCGCACTGGCATAAGGAGTCGTCCGTGAAAGCCTATCAGCGTGAATTTATTGCCTTCGCGATTGAGCGGGGCGTGCTTAAGTTTGGTGAGTTTACCTTAAAGTCGGGCCGCCAGAGCCCGTACTTTTTTAATGCCGGTTTGTTCAACCGTGGTGCGGATCTGGCCCGCCTGGGTCGTTTTTATGCCAGTGCCTTAACCGATGCCGGGGTTGAATTTGACGTATTATTCGGGCCTGCCTACAAAGGGATCCCGATTGCCACGACCACCGCGGTAGCGTTGGCTGACCAGCACGACATGGATGTGCCGTATTGCTTTAATCGCAAAGAAGCCAAAACCCATGGCGAGGGCGGCAACCTGGTGGGCAGTCCGCTTAGCGGCCGGGTGATGCTGGTGGACGATGTGATAACGGCCGGTACCGCCATCCGTGAATCAATGACACTACTGGAACAGAACAATGCCTCACTGGCAGGAGTACTGATTGCGCTGGATCGTCAGGAACGCGGTCAGGGCGAGTTATCGGCGATTCAGGAAGTCGAGAGAGACTTTGATACACGCGTTGTCGCCATTGTGACCCTTGCCGATGTGGTGGATTATCTGAACGAGCAAGGCGGTAACGACGACGCTATCGCGGCGATTAACGCCTACCGTGAAAGTTATGGCATCTGACACGGCATTTACCGACATATTCAATAATGCCTCAAAGCACCTGGATGCGCTCGGGCTTCGCTGCCCGGAACCGGTGATGATGGTGCGGTTGAATATTCGAAAGCTCAATGACGGCGATACGCTGAGTATCGTCGCCGACGATCCGTCCACGGCCCGGGATATCCCCAGCTTTTGCAAGTTTATGTCGCACACGCTGGTGGCGGCGCAAACTGACGCACTGCCTTACCAGTACGTGATCAGAAAGGGCCTGACATAAATCAGGTCCGTCTGTATTTGGCCTCAAAGGCGCAGTAAATACCAAACATGACAAATCCCACACCCACCGCGATCAGTAAGTAGTGCCCATAGGCTTGCTCTGTCAGTGTTTGGAGGGCCTTTTGCAGGCCGCCGGCTTCTGACGGATCCCGTGTGAGCGCCGCGTAAGCAAAAAAGCCGCCGACCAAAATATACACCACGCCGCGTGCCGCATAGCCTAACTGGCCAGCTTTGCGTGTTGCATGTTGCGCTGTTTGCGATAATTTTTCAGTTTTGAACTTCTTCATAAAGTCAGCTTTGTAGGCATGTTTAAACTGAATAAACGCAAACACAATGATGGCCGCACCCACAGCGCCAACCAACCAGGGTCCCCATTCATATTGCATGAGCTGCTGCGTCATTTCTTTTTTGTCGGAGCCGCCACTGCTCTGTTTGTCTTCGCCGGTCAGCACTTTTATGCCCAGGTAAGCAACGACAAAATAAATGAGCCCGGAAACAAATAAAAACACCCGCATAACCACATCTTTGGCTTTGCCCATATCCAGTGACTCAGTATTTAAAAAACACTGAAGCCAGCGCCATAATGCGTAGCAGATAAGTCCGGCAATAACAGCAATGAGCATGGCCTGCCCGAACGGCTGTTGCTGTATGGTCTCAAAGACGTGTTTTTGTGTAGTGTTTTCACGACCTATTGCAGAAATTGCCGATGAAACAATGAACAGGCCCAGAATGGTATACATCACGGTCTTGGCGCTGTACCCAGCCGCAGCTATTACGGACAGCGCTTTTGATTGATTTTCCACCGTAGATATCCCTGTGAATTTTTAATTGGTAGCGGCAGGTGCATCAAGATCTGCGCCATGATTGAAAAACCATCAGCTGAATGTCTGTGTAACGGCTTGTAACAGCCACGGATGAAGCCAGTGCTTCTGTTAACGAAAGAAGCCATGCAGAGCGCAGACGTGCACTAGCCTGCAATTACCCCTGAAAGCCACCAAAGCAACAGCACTACCAGCGTAATGGCAAGAATGGCCTTGGTTTTATAGCGTCGGATAAGTTTCTCAGCGCGGTTGCCTGCGATGTAAACCACCAATGCCAGACCGAAATAACGAATAAATCGTGCGATCAGCGTAGCCAGCAGAAACAGGCCTAATGAGAACTTCGTCGCGCCGGCGGCGAGCATGGCAATCTGGAAAGGAATGGGGGCAATGCCTAGGGTCATTACAAACCAGAACCCTTCCTGATGCATTTTTTGTGTTACCCGCACCATTTGTTCGGGGCTGGAAAAGGTTTGAGTGACCCACTCACCCACCAGGTCGAACAGGTAATAGCCCAGCGCATACCCGAATATCGCGCCCATTATACAGCCGAGGGTGGCCATTAACGCAATCAGCCAAAGTTGCTCGCGCCGCGCCTGCATCAGCGGCACAAGCACCGCCTCCAGAGGTATAGGCACAATGGTCGACTCCAGAAATGAAGCCAGGGTAATCCCCTTTAGCATATGCCTGGAGTTGACCAGCTTTTTGGTGCGATGCTTTATTGCTTTTCTAATGGCCATACCGGTTACTGCTGCTTATAAACCACGCCGTCTTTCATCACAAAACTAATGCGCTTCATTACCCCAATGTCGTCCAGCGGGTTGCCGGAAACCGCAATGATATCGGCGAGTTTACCGCTCGTAAGTGATCCCAGCTTATCGTCTACGCCCAGTAGCCTGGCACTGTTGATCATTGCTGATTTCAGCGCAGCTTGCTCGCTCATTCCTGCCTCAACCATCAACTCAAACTCCCGCGCATTTTCACCATGCGCCGATACCCCGCTGTCTGTTCCGAAAGCGATATTCACACCGGCGTTATTGGCCTCTTTAAAGGTCTGCTGAATAAGCGGACCAATTTTCGCAGCTTTGGGCCGAACCATATCCGGAAAGTAACCGTCAATTTTTGCTTTTTCGGCAACAAACTCACCGGCCATGATCGTTGGCACGTAAAAGGTGTCATGTTCTTTCATCAGCGCCATAATTTCCTCGTCCATGTAGGTACCGTGCTCGATGGAGTCGACGCCCGCCTTAATTGCACGCGCCATTCCTTCTTTACCGTGGGCGTGCACAGCAACCGTCATACCGTAATCCTTTGCGGTCGACACAATGCCGTTAAGCTCATCCATCATAAATTGTGGATTCTGGCCACTCTTGGCAACACTCAGTACGCCACCGGTGGCTGTGATTTTGATGACATCAGCACCTTCCTGGTAACGTGCTCTTACCGCTTCTCGGGCATCAATTGGTCCATTGACCACACCCTGGCGGGGACTGACATCGGGGCGCAGCACATGCGCCATGCCATTACTGGGATCGGCATGCCCGCCGGTTGTTGCAATCGATTTTCCAGCGGTATAGACCCGCGGGCCGGTGGCGAAGTCGCCATCAATGGCATTGCGTAATGCGATGGTTTCATAGTAGCTGTCGCCTAAGTTTCTCACCGTCGTAAAGCCTGCCATCAGCGTCTTCTCGGCATAATGGGCGGCGCGAATGGCGACATCCGCTTCATTTAACGTAAAGCGCTGCAGGTACGTGGAGGGGCCGCCATGCTGAAACGACAGGTGAACGTGCATGTCCATCAGGCCGGGCATTACCGTAGACGTGGTCAGGTCAATCACCTCGTCGTCATCACCGGGCTGTGTATAGCCCTGCTCAATTGCCGTGATGGTATTGTCTTCTACCACGACCGTCATTTCCGACTGCAGTGTATCTTCATCGCCAGTAAAAAGCTTACCGGCGTGGATGAGCGTTGCCGCGTTTACTGTCAGGCAGCCGAATGTGGACACAAGAAGTGTGTATAGCGCAGTTTTTTTCATGGGAGATCCTTGTCTGCAAATACCTATGAGGTTAACCAATGTAGGGCACAAACTGCTTTAAAACAAAGCATTATGCGACAAAAGACAGGCATGAGCGATTAGGCCGGGGGGACCTCGCCTAGCGTAATCGTTTTGCCATGGGTGGAAAGGGTCAGGGTTATCGTACCGCCATCAGCGTGTTGTTGTGAGGCTTGTTCAATTAACTGATAGTACACATTATGATGCAGCCGTCCCCAGAGGTTACGGCGCACCCTCACATAGGGGATGGGCGTGGCATTCTCATCTGCCAGGGCCTCAGGAGGCTGACGCAACGCGACCTGCTCGGGCGACTCAACACGCACATCTTCGTCGGTCTGAGTGGTGAGAATAAGCGTATCACCGTCATAGCGCCAGTTAGTCATCACAAACGGCACGTCGTCGACAGTGATGCCCAGCTTCTCCACCGGTGTCACCAGAAAATACTTATCGTCTTCTTTCTTAATTACCGACGAAAACAGCTTGACCAATGAGTGACGGCCGATGGGCGTGCCTTCGTAAAACCAGCGTCCGTCCAGCTGGATTTGCATGTTCATGTCGCCACAAAATGCCGGATCCCATTTGTCGACCGGCGGCCCGGACTCTGCGTCCGTGGTCTCGCCGGCCAGTTGTTGCTGGAGCTTATTGAGATCCATTTTCTTCAATCAGGGCTTTAAGCTCGCGAAGCTTTGCTTTGATACGGCGCATATTGTCCGGACCGGTACGCAGCAATTGCTTTTGCGGCGATGACAGGTTTTCCAGACGCTCATCGGCGTATTTATACGCCACAGAGTCCGTATACACTTCCACCGGCATGGGCACTTCAGGCGTGTCTAACAACTGATCAATGGCATCCACAATAACGCTGTTAAAGTCGCGGTCCGGGTCGCCTATTTCGCTGTATTTTTGCTGGATGTCAGACTGGTAAGTCTCATAGAGATTGAGTAATGCCTCATTGTCGAACGACTCCAGCATATCGACATAGGGGGTATAGCGTTTGTAACTGGCTGCATCGATCCACTTTTTACCGGCCTGGTTGTAAACACGGAAGGACTGCTCAGGCGGTGATACAAGACGGTAGTTGGTCGCCAGTTCGTCGTTCGCCACGTTGGTCACTGCCACCACGAAACGCTGCAGCACGGCTTCGTTCATCAGTATGCGGTTAACGTCTTCCTGACTGGTCCCGGAAATCTCTGCCAACGACGCTTTCACTGCTTCATCGCTTACATCCAGCGGTTCCGGATCGGGCGCTGGTGTCGTCTCTGGCATTGGCTCAGGATCTGTATCGGCTTCAATTTCCACCGGCTCAGGTTCTGGCGTGCTTTCAAATTCTTCGGTCTCAGGCTCGACTTGCTGAGCGTCATCCTGTGTGACCTGCTCTTCTACCGTGGACTCAGGCTCTTCATCCGAAGGCCAGAACAGCACCGCCAGAATTAACACCACGATGGCACCAATAATCAAAACATGGGGCGTGATTGATTTCTTTTCCGTCTCTTCGCTCATAATATTCAACCTAACTAACAACCAGTATTTTTATACTATCAGAGATAGCACCTTATGTAGGAAAATCAATAGAAACAAAGGTTCCTCTGGTACGGCAAATTCCTCATTTGACTTGCTTTTTTACTCCGCAAGCGGAGATTTTGATCGCTCTTTACCCAATCCGCCCATGAAAAAAACCTTTTTTATAATTCAGTTAACTTGTGCTATTGATACAAGTTATTAACAAATCAACGCTTTGGGTCGGTGCGCACTATGACAGTCATCCTGTACGCCATTCCTGTTTTCATGCTGCTCATTCTGTTGGAGCTGGCGGTGGATACACGGCGCAAAACTGGTCATTACCGGATCAATGACGCGATCACCAGCCTAAGTATAGGCGTATTGTCGCGCATGATGACAATCGCGCATCAGCTTATCCCTTTCACCCTTTATGCCCTGGTATACGACGCGGTGGCGATCACGAGCTGGCCCCATGGTGTGGCGGCATGGCTGGCTGCCTTTGTCGTCTATGATTTTTTCTATTACTGGAAGCATCGCATGGGCCATGAAGTCAGCATATTATGGGCGGCGCATGTGGTACATCATTCAAGCGAGGACTACAACCTGACCACTGCGCTGCGTCAAACCAGTGGCGCAATGCTCACCTGGATTTTCTTCCTGCCATTGGCCGTAGTAGGCATAGAGCCGCAAATGCTGATCACGATTGCCGCGTTGAATCTGGTCTATCAGTTCTGGGTGCACACCCAACATATCAACCGGCTGGGCTGGCTGGAGTACGTGCTGGTTACGCCTTCGAATCACCGTGTGCATCACGCCCAGAACCGCAAGTATATTGATAAAAACTATGGTGGGGTGTTTATCCTCTGGGATAGGGTATTTGGTACGTTTATGGATGAAGATCCGTGCGACCCGCCGGTTTACGGGATCCGTGGCGCGCTGCAAAGCTTCAATCCGGTGTGGGCCAACTTCCAGGTTTATGCCCAGCTATGTAGGGACAGTTACTACACCCGCTCGTGGCGGGATAAGTGTCGAGTGTGGTTTGGTCGCACAGGCTGGCGGCCTGCGGATGTTGCGGCGCGGTTTCCCGCAGAAAAAAGGCCACTGTCTGAGTTTGTAAAATTTAATCCGGCGCTGACATACTGGCTTGCCCGTTACTGTGTGTTACAGCATGTTACTCTGCTGGCGGTGACCGTATATCTGTTGCTCAACCTTTCGTTACTGACAGCGGTGCAGCAGGCGGCGTTGGTCTTTGTAGTCTGTGTAACATCGCTGCAGATTGGGTTTGTATTGCAGCACGTCAAGCTGGCTATTGCGCTGGAAGCCCCCCGTCTGCTCTCAATTCCAATGATTTTACTGGCTGCAGGGTTGCCGCCATCGTTACTGCTTGTCGCCAGTGCATGTGCAGTTATCAGTTTGACATTGCTGTTGATAGCCGTACGCCAGGCCTATCCGTCTGCGCTGTTACTGGCCCCGGATAACCCGGCTGAACCCGTTGGTTCACCGCCGCGTAACTGACACAAGCGTTTTTTATCTCGGGAGGTGTCATGCATAAATTTTCTTATACCGCGCTGTGTGATGCGTCGCTGGATATTGACTATCTGGAAGTGCAATCCTTTGAAATGAATGTCTATCTGGTCTATCTGAAAGTGGGTGAACACGAAGGGCTGGTATATGATCACGACCGCCCAAAACGTTTTTTCAGTACCGGTCAGATCCGCGAAGTGTTTGCCCATTGCCCGGTGAAGCGGGCAGTGATGCGCCATGATTCAGCGTATGATGAAATGATTGGCAACCCGCCAAAAAGTAAAGAGCAGATGACACTGCCCTTCACCATGCAGTTACCCTATTAGTCTGATTCAGTATCCAGCCAGGGCGAGGCCACCGCTCGCATATCTACCCGCGCCTGCAAGCGTTTCGCCATTAAAAACAGGCCGCCCAGCTTGCGGTGAATAAATAGTGCATCGGCCGGCGGGGCGTGCCAGAACTTAAGATCGTAGGTCAGCGCCATCCCGGCGTCATGGGTGCGGGTCAGCAAGTCCGTATTGGCAAAATCATAAGCACCGTCATGGCGAATCGCCTCACAGGCCATCATGCCAAGATCTACCACAGCCTGCTGTTGAGCATCATTGTGGTAGTCGCTGATAAGCCCGATAGCCAGTGCAGCATCGCGCATCAGCAGATGATCGTCGCGTGCTGCAGCATTAAGTAATTGTTGGTAATGTCCGGCGATGGTGGCCGTCACTTTACGTGTTGCACCAAAATCCAGTAACACGATTTTTTCTGATGCCGGCTCGTACCGGTAATTTGCCAGGTTCGGGTCACTTTGCAGGGTGTGGAACTCAAACAGCTCCCTGAAGAACAGGCGCATCAGCGCGCTCATCAGCGAGTCACGCTGAGCCTGCGACAATGTCAATATCACGTCCAGCGGCTGACTTTCGATAAAGTCCATGGCCAGCACATCACTGCTGCTGAACGCGCTGATAACATCAGGAATAATAAATTCGTCACTTTCACCTACGGCCTTGCGGTAGCGACGCAACATACTGGCCTCGTGCAGATAATCGGCCTCCAGATGCAACTGCGCTTTGGCTTCATCCAACAGCGGACCGATAGGGACGTCTTTGGGGATGAGGCCACTCATACGAATTAAGGTGGCAACGTTATCCACATCGCTGTCGATGCTGTCTCTGACTCCCGGATACTGCACTTTTACCGCCATCATACGGCCTTCCGGCGTTATCGCTTTGTGCACCTGACCAATCGAGGCGGACGCAATAGGGGCAAACGAGAAGTACAGTAAGCGGTCACGCCAGTCCTTGCCCCAGCTTTTTTTCAGCACATCCACCAGCTGTTGCTCAGGCATCGGTTCGGCATCTTCGCGCAGGCGCGCCAGAATGTCGGCCAGTTCTTTGGGAAGAAACTCACCGCTATCCATGGATATGATTTGGCCTACTTTCATCGCCGCACCCCGCATCGTGGCAAGCTGATCGGTTATGCGACTAATATTGGCGGGGGTGAGCAGCAAGTCCGACAAACCCGGTCGCTTGCCTTTCAGCCACGCACTGGCGCCGGTGGTTAACATACTGCCGGCAATGCGGCCGGCCATACCGCCTAAACGGCCAACACGGCTCAGACGCCCGGAGGGTACCGGTCGTCCGGAAGAAGGTTTACTCATAATTTTCTGCTATAACGGCTCTGATCATTTAAACCAGTTGTGAAGCCATCTGGATCAGGAGGCCAGCGACACTGCCAGCGGCAAATCCAATCCAGCCACTTTTTGCGTAAAAGCGCGCCAGTGCAGCCCCAAACAGACCACACCATAACATCGCTGCGTAGGTGGCTATCATACCTGAACCCACGCCGGTATTGGGGAGAAATAGCAAAACGATGAACGTGGCTGCCATGGCACCGGATAACAGCACCCACATAATATTTTTGCGATTCGAAAACGCGTTGTCTGTGTCCTGACGCATAGCTTTACCGTGGTAAAAAGTCCCAGTGTAGTGTGGCGTGTCAGACCGGGGACGTCAACGCAGCAGGTATAAGACTTAAGGCTTATAAACAGGAACGCAGTGACACTGCGCCCCGTGTGGATTAGTGGTGCGACTCGCCGAAGGAGACTTCCAGCAAGGTGACATTGTCAGTGAAGGTCAGGGTCTGAATATCGCCTTTTCCTTCTACATTGAGGGTGTTGACCTGGGTCGGCCATAGATCCCGCAGGGCGTCATGGCGAATTTTAAGGCCTGCAAGCTGCGGCGGTTGTGCCGTTTCCTGATACACCCAGAAGAATTTACCTTCGGTTTCGTAGCCGACTTCTTTTAACGGCAGGGGCTGCCTGTCGCTGTTAAGAATGACAAAGTGGTCAGACACGTAGTCGGCAAACGCACGCTGCGCGGCTGGGTCGGCCAGAATATCGGCGGATTTATCGAACAGTGCTTTTACCGCATGCTCGGCATCATGAAGATTAAACCGGTGCATCACCTCAATATTCTCGGTACGGGGGTTAAACAGCACCGTAGTGATAGCCGCCTTAATCTGATGTGCCTGAGACAATTGGGTAAACAGCAGCAACAGGGCCAGCAGGCCCCATTGCCACAGCGACGGTTTATTCATCGTTATCGCTGTCATCGTCGTCTTCGTCTGTTTTCAGCTCGGTGGTCATGTCATGCATGATGTCACGGTACTCGTAGCTGTCACGGGATTTCGACTTATAGGCTTCAATCCGCGATGGGATGATGCGACGCGGGTAGTGGTTATTTTCCACGTTAACGTCTGCTGTTTCCCAGTGCGGATCTACGGTCACACTCACCAGTTCTTGGTCTTTTTCCGTTACGATCAGCTTGCTGACCGCTTTCGGCGTGCGTCGCCATATTTCAGCCGGGATACGCATTTCACGCTTGGTGCCATCTTTGAATTCCAGCTCCAGCAAAATAGGCATAACCAGCCCGCCTTTATTGGAAAACTCAAGTACGTAGTAGTTCTTGTCTTCGCGGACCGCCCGTTCAAAGGCTTTACGTTCCCACGGCTCAAGCTTGTTGAGGAACTTACGGTACTTATTACGTTCTTTGTTGGTCACCGTGTAGCGATCGTTTTCGTCATAGAAATCGCTGATATCTTCAAAGCGGTCAACCCACAGTTCACGACCTTCTTCTTTGTTGCGCTTGACGGTCAGAGATTGAGGTTTATCCAGCTCTTGCTGACGCTCGCGATCAAAGTCAATATCAGGATCTTCGGTATTCAGACGCAGTTTGTACACGCTGTCCAGGCTGATATCAACATGGTCGGTCGAATAGAACCAGCCACGCCAGAACCAATCCAGGTCCACACCTGAGGCTTCTTCCATGGTACGGAAGAAATCTGAGGGGGTAGGACGCTTGAACATCCAGCGCTGGGCGTACTCTTTGAACGCAAAATCAAACAGCTCACGGCCAAGAATAGTTTCCCTGAGGATATTCAGTGCCACAGCCGGCTTGGTATAGGCGTTAGGACCTAAGCGCAGCACCGAGTCAGACTGGGTCATAATCGGTACCTGGGTCTCTGACTTCATGTAACCGGTAATATCACGTGGCTCTACACCCCACGGAATATTTGGATCCCACTCCCGGCCGGCTACACCGTCTAAAAAGCTGTTCAGACCTTCATCCATCCAGGTCCACTGACGCTCGTCGGAGTTAACCGTCATCGGAAAATAAATGTGCCCTACTTCGTGGATAACCACCCCGATCAGAAAACGTTTTTCTGCCAGCGAATAGGTGCGGCTGCCGTCATCACGCAGTTCGGTACGTGGACCGTTAAAGGTGATCATGGGATATTCCATGCCGCCTACCGGGCCATTGACGGACTGGGCTACCGGGTATGGATAGTCAAAACTAAAGCGGCTGTAGACATCCATCGTGTGAATCACGGCTTCGGTAGAATACTTCTTCCACAGGTCGCCGCCTTCTTTGGGATAAAAAGACATGGCCATGACCGTTGGCTGAACATCACCACCCTGATGATAGCCTCGCGCATCCCACATAAATTTACGTGAAGACGCCCAGGCAAAATCCCGGACATTTTCCGCTTTGAAATGCCAGGTTTTTTGCTTTGAGGTACCGGCTTTTTCATTTTCCAGCGCTTCCTCTGCTGTCACAACAAACACGGTGCGATCAGCCGTTTTGGCTTCTTCCAGTCGCTCGCGCTGAGTACTGGTCAATACATCGTCAGGGTTTTGCAGCACACCGGTAGATGACACGATATGATCGGCGGGTACCGTCATCTCTACATCGTAGTTACCGAATTCCAGAGTGAACTCACCGCGGCCAATAAATTCCTTATTAGTCCAGGCTTCGTAATCGGTGTAGGCCGCCAGGCGGGGAAACCACTGGGCCAGCAAAAAGATATCGTTGCCGCCTTCACGTTCGTCATCCGGGAAGTGTTCGTAACCGGCACGGGCCGACACCGCATCTTCCTCAACAATGTTAAAGGCAAAATCAATATCAAATACCACCTGCTCACCGGGTTTCAGTGGCTGGTTTAAATCGACACGCATCAGAGTGCCAACAATCACATGGTGAAGATCGTTACCATTGGCATCCTGAACCCGTGATATGTCGTAGCCAAGCTCATGATCTTCAACAAACTGCTGGCGACGCAGGGCACCCATGCTAAGACGCGCGGGTTTATCTTCACTGGCGGCACGAGTCGCTGGTCCGCGATTACCAATCCCCCCGAACGTGGTGGTCAGTGCTGACATCGAGTCATCGCGGAACTTGTTCTGATCAAGCTGGATCCACAGATATTTCAGGGTGTCAGGGGCATTGTTCTGATAGGTAATGGTTTCACTGGCTTCGATGCGGCGCTTATCTTCAATCAGCGTCACGTCGATGTCGTAGTCGACTTTTTGCTGCCAGTACTGGTGGCCCGGCTCGCCTGCGGCATTACGGTAGACGTTGGGCGTTGGCAGTACTTCGTCGAGCTGTCTGAATTTGTCTTCAAAGTCGCCTTTTGTTTGATTTATAGCTGCATTGGCAACCGGTAGCTGCACCATCAAAGCGATGACAGGGGCAGCGACTGCCGGTACTAACCAACCCAGGCGGCGTTTGCTGTTGCTCATGCGCATTCCTTGGAGTCGTAAAAAATCGGTTCGATAAGCGTGACATTGTATCGGGGACGACTGACAAATTACCAGTTTTTGACCGTAATTTGCCCAGCACTTGCCGCAAATAGCCTGCGCAAGGGGCTTGTTTTGTCATACCACTGTCGTATTCTTAAACCACTCACCCTTATCTGTTTCTGACATGCACCCATTTTCCTGGCAGCGCGCAGTCATAAAAGTTGGCAGTTCTCTCATCGCGCCGGATGGCGCGCTGTGCAAAACCCAGTATTTGCTGGCCATTGCCCGCTTTATTACATACAGCCGTGCACAGGGGAAGGAGGTGATTGTCGTTTCCTCGGGCAGTGTGGCTGCGGGCCGTCACCGTGTCGCGGTGACGCATCGCCCGACCATTGCAGAAAAGCAAGCGATGGCAGCCATCGGTCAGACGCAGATGATGGCGAACTGGCAACGGCTGTTTGACTACCCTTGTGCCCAGCTATTGCTGACCGCCGGTGACCTGCGGGATCGCACGCGTTACGTGAACATTAAAAATACGCTGCGGGAGTTGTTCAAGCATCAGGCGCTGCCCATCGTCAATGAAAATGATTCAGTGGCAGTGAACGAACTCAAAGTCGGTGACAACGATAACCTTGCGGCGTACACCGCGCTGGTGGCCCAGGCCGACACGTTAATTATCTGTTCTGATGTCGACGGGTTGTATACCAGTGACCCGCGAAAGCACAAGGACGCGACGCTGATTCACCACGTCACTGCAATTGATGAGGCCATGGTGGCGATGGCGGGCGCAGCCGGCTCGGCAGTGGGGACCGGGGGCATGCGGACTAAGCTCGACGCAGCCCGGCTGTGTACCCAAAGTGGTATTCAGACACTGATAGTAAATGGACTGCAGGCGGAGACCTTCGAGGCTCTGAGCCAGGGACAAGTGCCGGGAACCTTATTCGCCGCGTCCCCCACAGCGCAACGTGCACGACCCTTGTGGCTGACCCACACCCAGCATCCGCGAGGTGTGATTCATATTGACGAAGGGGCAAAGCGGGCTTTGCTGACGCAGGGGGCATCGCTGCTCCCGTCAGGAATCGTTGAGGTAAGTGGCCACTTTACCAGTGGTGAGGCCGTCGCTATTCATTGCAATGCGATACCGGTGGCGAAAGGGCTGGTGTTGTTTGATGCGCGTGAGCTTGCGCTTATAAAAGGTCTGCAATCGGGGCAAACCGCAGCGGTGCTGGGATATCAGGGCAGTCGGGTGGTGATCCACCGTGATGATATGGTGATCCTGCCAGCAGATACCATGGATAAGCAAACCTAAGCGGGCTATGCTGGCTTAAATCCTAATCAGGTGATAATAACCATGACCGAACTCGCTCCCGCGCTAAGCGATTACCCATACACTTTGCAGATTGCCACACGTTGGCAGGACAATGACGCCTATGGCCATATCAATAATGTGGTGTATTACAGTTTCTTTGATACGACGGTTAACCGCTTTTTAATAGACGAAGGCAAGCTGGATATTCACCATGGTCGTGTGGTGGCGTATGTTGTGAGTTCGCAGTGCCAGTATACTGCACCCGCCGCGTATCCGGAGGCGATTCATGTGGGACTGCTGGTGGTAAAGCTGGGCCGAAGTTCAGTCACCTATGGGCTTTCGGTGTACGCCGGAGAGGCTCAGCGTCGTGTGGCGCGCGGCACCTTCGTGCATGTATTTGTTGAACGTGAAACGGGCAATGCGGTGCCCATTCCGGCCACGTTAAAAGATAAACTGGCATCGCTGACGGACTACGTCTGATGCAGGCGGTACTTCTGGATGCGGCAACGCTTGGCCTGGATGAACTGGATACCGGTGCGCTGGATGCACTACCTGTGTCACTGACTACCTACCAACACACATCACCGGATGAGGTTGT
>CAZDUT010000032.1:0-19650 GCA_964508695.1 uncultured Alteromonas sp. | reverse complement strand
ATGCTCAACGAATAGTCATGGGATGGCTATAATGCACGGAGCACTCCAACGAACGCTTGGGAAGTGTATAGCGATTCAATGCTTGGGTACCGTATGGAAAGCCTTTATCCCATTTATCCGTTTACAACCTAAGAAAAACAACTACACAACCTGCCCGGCGGCCCAGCCGCTCGACCAGGCCCATTGAAAATTGTAACCGCCCAGCCAGCCGGTAACATCCACCACCTCGCCGATAAAGTAGAGGCCCTCGACATTTTTCGCCATCATCGTTTTTGAGGATAACGCATCGGTATCCACGCCTCCCAGTGTAACCTCGGCGGTACGGTAGCCCTCAGTGCCATTAGGCCTGACCACCCAGTCACTGAGGGTTTCGGCGATGGCTTCACATTCACTGTGCGAGAGCTGCTTAACCGGGCAGTTTCGCCATTGGTGATACTCAATCAGCGTTTGCGCAACGCGCTTTGGAAACACTGTTGCCAGACATGTCGCCAGCTGCGCATCAGGCGTCCTGCGACGTGCATCAGCAATAAATGCCTGTGCGTCGGCCTCCGGAAGCAAATCGATATGTAATGCATCGCCGGGCTGCCAGTAAGACGATATTTGTAGCATGGCGGGCCCGCTTAACCCCCGATGCGTAAACAACATTGCTTCCTTAAAGGCTGTATCGTTGCAGTGGGCACTGACATCGACAGCCACCCCGCTTATTTCACCAAAGCATTGTTTGTCGGTGTCATGCAACGTAAACGGGACCAATGCGGCCCGGGTGGGGAAGACCTTAAGTCCAAACTGTTCAGCAATTTTGTAGCCAAACGGGGAGGCCCCCAGCTTGGGCATACTTAGCCCGCCAGTGGCAATGACCAGTGACTCACATTGGTAATCGCCCAGCGAGGTAGACAGGTGATAGCGCCCATCGTCACTGCGCGTGATACTGACGATGTCACAGCGGGTTGTGACCGTTACGCTGGCCTTATCACACTCCTGTAGCAGCAGGTTCACAATGTCTTTAGCACTGTCATCGCAAAACAACTGACCCAGCGTCTTTTCATGGTAAGCAATGCCGTACTCGTTCACCAGTGCAATGAAATCCCACTGGGTATAGCGGCTCAGGGCTGACTTACAGAAATGGGGGTTATGCGACAGGAAATTTTCCGCACTGGCATACATGTTCGTGAAGTTACAGCGGCCGCCGCCGGACATCAGAATTTTGCGGCCGACCTTTTTGGCATGATCCAGCACCTCAACACGCCGACCACGCTTACCGGCTTCGGCAGCGCAGAACAGGCCGGCAGCACCGGCACCTATGACTACAACATCGCGCTTAATGATATCCACCCTACTCCCCAACCTGTGCGCCAGTGGTGCTAAAACAGGCGTGAATTATACGTGAATGACGCTATCTCTCAATGCGCAGCATTGGGCTTATTCCAGCCGTGAGAAGGCCGCGAGGGGGTGGGTCGTCGTCAGTTGCATGTTAACCCGTGTCCCCGGGTTAAATGCCGTTTCATGGCTGACCCGGATCTTAAGCTCCCGGCCATTATCCATATGCACTGCGTACAGGCGCGAGCCACCTTCATAACGCGCCCACTCAATCGCCCCATTGGTGTGGTCGCTGTCGGCGGTGAGCGATAAATCGTCAGGCCGGATAAGTACGTCAACGTCACCGCTCGCGCCGTTGATAGCCGTGGCAGGCACTTCGCCTATTTCCGTGCTTATCACTCCCCTTGCCAGGGTTCCCGGCATAAAACTCGCATCACCTAGAAAACCGGCAACGAAGCGGCTGGCGGGTTTGGCAAAGCATGCTTCAGGCGTATCAATTTGCTCCAGCACGCCATCTTTGAGCACACCGACGCGATCGCCCACTGACAACGCTTCGTCCTGATCATGGGTCACCCAGATTGCAGGGACACCGGCTTCTTTCAGTGCGCTGCGAATTTCCCAGCGCAGGCTGTCTTTCAGTGCAGCATCGAGGTTGGACAGGGGTTCATCAAGCAACACAAACGCCGGGTCGTGCGCCAGCGTGCGTGCCAGCGCGACGCGTTGTTTTTGACCGCCAGACAGTTGCGCCGGTTTGGCATCGCGAAACTGATCCATACCCAGCAACGCTAACCAGTGGTCGGCCAACAATGTGTCTTTCAGGCGAAAGCAGACATTCTGTTCGACGGTGAGGTGGGGAAAAAGCGCAAAATCCTGAAATACCATACCCACATTGCGCTTTTCAGGAGGCACTATCTGCTGCGCAGACGCTGTCCAGGCCCCCAACTGTATCACACCTTCGGAAATGGGAATGAGCCCGGCCAGAGCCTGCAGGATCGTGGTTTTGCCACAGCCGGTGGGGCCCACCAGCATAAGAATTTCATCGTCACCCAGTGTCAGGTTCAGGTTGTCGACGACGCGGGTTGCACCATAGTTGACGGATAATTCACTGACCTTGAGCATTAACGACGCTTATCCTCCGATAAAGTAAATTCAGCCCGGCTTTCGCCTGATAACATCAGGATCAGGCCCAGCCCTGACAGCGCCACCAGCAGTAATCCGGGAACGGCCGCACGGCCAAAATAACCGGCTTCGTAAACGCGCCACATATAGGTCGCCAGCGTTTCAAAGCCAGTAGGTCCCAGCATCAGCGTGGCAGGAAGCTCTCTCATGGCCTCCAGGAATACCAGGGCAGCGCCCGCAATCATACCACGTAACGACAGTGGCAGGGTAATACGCATAAAGGCCTCACGGGGGCTGGCACCCAATACCCGCGCGGCTTTTACCATGCCTGAATCGAGGTTTTCGGCGGTGGTTCGGACCGTGCCAACTGCCAGGGGGATAAACCGTAATACGTAGGCCACCACCAACAACGCCAATGTCTGGTACAAAAATGGCAGTTGCAGGCCCAGGTACACCAACGCGGTGCCCATCACGATCCCCGGGACGCCGAAGCCAAAATAGGTAACCCGTTCCATCAGTCGGCCGGCCTTGCCGGCAATGGCTGCGTGCGCCACAGGCACCGCGCAAATCACCGCCACAATGGCAGCCAACAGCGACGCATACGCAGAATTCCAGGCGTAGCTTAACTCGAAGCCGCCGGTACCTTCGCGGACCAGCCACACGGTAAAAATGGCCATGGGCAGAATAATCGCCATAAACACAATCGGCAGCGCACTTAACAGCATCAGAAAGTATTGCCAGCGCGCAGGCCACAGGGTCAGGTGTCTGCCTGGCCTTTCTTTCGCGCCGCTGACCCGCGACTCCAGAAACAGCACCAAACCGACAATGACCATGAGTTGCAATGACAGCATGGCCGCCTGACTCAGCCCGAATGCGTTGTATTCCACAAAGATGACCCGGGTGAAGGTATCAAGACCCATAATGGCAGGCGTGCCAAAATCTGACAGGGCATACAGTGCTGCTAACAGTGCGCCAGCCGCAATGCTGTTTTTTGAACGCGGCAGCACCACGCGCCACAGGCTCATCCACAGTGACAGGCCAAGTAGCCGAGACGCGTTTACCAGGCTACCATCCTGGCTGAGCAGAGACGCGCGGGTCGTCATCATGACGAACGGGTACGTATACAGCGACATAATCAGCGCCGATCCCCACAGGCCGTTTACAGGCGGCGTGGGTATTCCGGTGAGCGACTCGATTTCACCGCCCTGCCCGAAGGAGAAGTACATCGCGAAAGCGCCTATGTAACTGGGCAAAGCCAGGGGGGCGGCCAGTAAGACCAGCCAGAGTTTTTTGAATGGCCCCTGTACGTAGGCCGTAAACACAGCCAGAGGCACCCCCATGATCACCGAACCGACTATCGTCAGGGCAATCAGCGCCAGGGTATTTCCCAGCACCCGCAGGTTATGGGCATCGAAGAGTTGTGCGCTTTCGGACGCCAGTGATATCAGTACCCCTACCGGTAACACGGCGAGTACTGCAATAATGAATGCCAGCGGATACGGCTTTGGCCATTTGGTCACAGTACGCCAATATCCCGCATCATATTCAGTGTCGGACGTAAGTCTGCCAACTTGCGCAAGTCCATCTCAGGCGGGTCGATGGTATCCAGCGACGGCAGGCCTTGGGGCATGGCTACCTTATCGACGAGCGGAATTTCATAGGCCTCTGATGCCAGGTAAGACTGCACCTCTTCGGTGAGCAGGTAACGAATAAAGTTCACCGGTAACTCACCGTCCTTTAACGCCATGATCCCGGAGGTGTTAACCAGACAGCCCGCGTCATTTTTGGTGAAGGCCAGATCGACATTTGCGTTTGGCTTCCCGGCTTTTAACCGCAGCGTGTAATAATGATTGGCAAAGCCGATATCCACTTCACCGCGTTCAACACCCATGACCACGCCCAGTTCGCCGGCGTATTTTTTGGCATTGCGATCGACACCCCGAAGCCAGTCTCTCGTCGCTTTTTCGCCCTCCAGAATGCGCATGGCGGTGATAAATGACTGGAAAGACGCGTAAGCCGGTGCCCAGCCTATCGACAGATCACTGTCAGCCAGCGCCATAATATCATCGGGAATCTGTTCGGGCTGGACCCGATCGGTATTGTACGGCAGGGTCCGCACCCGACCGGTAACCGGTGACCAGCGCGGATACTGAAAGCCGGGCTTCAACTGTGCGGTCATATCCTCAGGCAACGGCCTGGCGAGCCCCTCACCCGTAACCATGCCCACTGAGCCTGAATCGACTGCCCAGAATAAATCTGCGCGGCGCACCCCGGCTCTGGCTTCGGCAACGATGGTGTTGGCAAGCGCAGCAGTTCCACCACGTCGGATTTGTAGGTTTAACCCCGGATTGCGTTTTTTAATTGCATCAAGAACATTTTCGTAAAGACCGCCTTCGCCGCGCCCCAGATACAGGGTTAGATCGCCTTTGAGCTTGGGAAGCGAGTCGACCGATGTCGGCCCTGTGGAGGCAAAACTGAAGGGGCTGATCAGCGGTAATCCACTTGCCAGCCCGGCCATGCCTAATCCACGTAAAAATGTTCTGCGCTGCATACTGCTACCCTAAAATACCTCTTTGCGGTTTTGTTCTGCGTTTACCAGTAAACTTCTGGCCTTATCCAGCTTGCGCTGCATTGCATTAACCACGCTTCTGACTTCATCCACGCCGGCGTCTTTTTCGATAGCCTGCGGCAACGTAACGTTAAAGTCCTTTTCCAAATCTTCCACCAGCGCCGCATCCTGTTCAATCAGCGCACCTTCAATTCCCTCAAACCGCTGCATATAGGTATCGTGAACCAGTGTGGTGGCAACTTCTGAAAGCTGTTCGGCATATTTAGCGACGACGCGATGCAGACGCTGCTTAATATCGTCGATCACTTCAGGCCCTGATGTCGGCTCGCTGGCGGTGGTCTGAACCTCTTTCACCAGCCCTTGCTGCTGATACTGGGCGGCAAGTTTAACCGCGCCCAGCGCCTGCCACAAGGCTTGCTGTAGTTTTGTCTCTTCGGCGCGCACGGCACTGATACTGGCGCCCTCATCAATGGCCTGTTTAACACCGTAAATGCCCTGCCAGATGGTGGCATATATTGGCACATACTGCGTTTCGATCGCCGAATGAAAGTTAACTTCTTCCCAGAACTCAATCAGCTGATGAGTATCGATCTCACCCTTGCCCTTAGCCTCATAGCTATCAACGACACCACCGAACTTCTGTTCCAGCCATTTCACTTCTTCGGTGTATTCGCCCAGATGGTCACTTAAGTGATTTACCTGATCGGTGATTTCTCCATTGGCCATCGCCGGGTGGCTGAACAACGGCGAGCCCAGCGCTGCCAGTAGCGCAACAAATCGATAGCGTTTAAATAATGTCATCATAGTCGGTCTGACCCTGTATTATTTTTTGCAAATGATACTTATTATCATTGAAAGAGTAAAGCGACACACGTCAGTGCGCCTGACAAATGCGTTACGTGGAAGTTACATCGGCAGATTACATTGTGGCTGGCATCAGACTCTGAGGCCAGGAGCCTGCGTGAGCAGGCTGTTAGTGTGCGTTAAAGACTATCAAGCATGGTTTGGGCGTCACTGACTTCGAAACGGCCCGGATCTTCAATATTCAGTTTTTTAACAACACCGTCATCGACCAGCATTGAATAGCGAACTGAGCGCAGGCCTCCGAAGTTGCTGGTATTCATATCCAGACCAATTTGTTTGGTGAAAAAGCCATTTCCATCTGCCAGCATCAGGATCTCATCGGCGTTGTTGGCCTTGCCCCAGGCATCCATCACAAACGCGTCGTTGACTGACAGACAAATGATGGTGTCGATGCCTTTGGCTTTGATTTTGTCTGCCAAGGCCACATAGCCGGGCAAGTGCGCCTGAGAGCAGGTTGGGGTAAATGCACCGGGCACGGCAAACATCACTACACGCTTGTCGTTAAACAGCTCTGCGGTTTTAGGGTTGATCATTTCGCCGTCTTTCAGCGTGCTAAAATCTACTTCTGGTAAGGTGCTGCCAACTTGAATCATTCTGCTCTCCTAAGCGTTGTGACTAACATACACATCAAAACGATGTTTCTTACTGGCTATTGTCATTGTTGGTTCGGTTACCGCCAGTGGCGGGGCGGAATTCGGCCGTTTAACCACCACCCGGTTGTGCGCCAGTGCACGGGCGGGCGGCAGCAGCGTGTCGGCATCCGGGTCCTCGCCCAGCAACAGCTGAAACAACCGCATCTCTTTTTTTACCATGGCTGATTTCTTGCGGTGTGGAAACATCGGGTCCAGATAGACCGCATCAACCTTGTCATCATCCCAGTATTGCATCACTTGAGCGCTATTGCCATGTATAAGCCGAACCCGCTCTGCGAGCGCTGGCTGATGGTCGGTCAACCGCCTGATACCATCGCTAAGCAAGGCGGCGACCACACTTGAGCGCTCTATCAGCGTAACCCGGCAACCTGCACTGAGTAATACATACGCATCACGTCCCAGACCCGGCGTGGCATCAATGACGTGATAATCACTGCGCCCTTTCATGCCAATAGCTTTCACAATGGGCTCTCCCCGCCCGCCACCATGGGCTTTGCGAAACTGGCTCTGGCCCGACAAAAAGTCGACCGTCACAGGCAGTCGTTGTTTGCTGTCGCTACCGTCATACAGTCCAAGCACACCGTGACTGAACTGCAGGTAAAAAGTCGCAGGCGCCTCAGCGCTAAGTGTGAAGCCCCAGTGGGTAGCCAGCGCAATCTCAGCGTCACTGGCATGAGGGGTAACCAGCGCGATATCAGGCATGGCCGTATTGCTCCTTATTGCCCACCCAGCGGTTGATGAGTGCCTGCGAGTGAGACGGATATTGCTGCCATAACGTTGTGGCAATCTCCTGGACCAGCGGAATGAGCTGCGCATCGCGCACCAGGTCAGCAATCTTCAGCTCTGCCATCCCCGTCTGGCGTGTGCCCATAAACTCCCCCGGTCCGCGTATCTCCAAATCTCGCTGGGCGATAAAAAAGCCGTCGCTCGACTCCCGTAACGCCCCCACCCGTTTGGTGGCCGTTTTCGATAAAGGGCTTTGGTACATCAGCACACCCTGACTGTCCACCGCGCCTCGGCCCACCCGGCCTCGCAGCTGATGCAGCTGTGCCAGGCCCAGTCGCTCGGGGTTCTCAATGATCATAATGCTGGCGTTGGGCACGTCTACCCCGACCTCAATCACCGTCGTGGCCACCAGCAAGTCAGTCTCGCCGTCTTTAAACTGCGCCATCACCTGTTGCTTTTCAGCAGGTTTAAGTCTGCCGTGCACCAGACCGATGTTCAGTTCCGGCAACGCGGTTTTTAACGTAATGGCGGCGTCCTCGGCGGCCTGGCACTGCAACACGTCCGACTCATCAATCAGCGTACACACCCAGTAAGCTTGTCGGCCTTTGTCCCTGCACGCTTCGCGAATCCGCTCAATAACATCGGCGCGCCGGCTATCCGGGATCACCACGGTAGTTACCGGAGTGCGCCCCGGCGGCAGTTCGTCAATAACGGAGGTGTCCAGATCGGCATAGGCGGTCATTGCCAGCGTGCGCGGAATAGGAGTGGCAGTCATAATCAGTTGGTGGGGAAACTGTCCCTGTTGTTCGCCTTTTTCCCGCAAGGCCAGCCGCTGATGCACACCAAAGCGATGCTGTTCATCCACAATCACCAGTGCCAGATGTGAAAACGCCACCTGCTCCTGAAATATCGCGTGGGTACCCACCAGCATCTGAATGTCGCCCTGCGCCAGTCGTTCCAGCACTTCATCGCGGGCTTTCCCCTTGAGTTTGCCGGCCAGCCAACCCACTTCTATGCCTAAGGGTGCCAGCCACGCCCGAAAGTTATTGGCATGCTGCTCGGCCAACAGCTCGGTTGGTGCCATCAGGGCCACCTGATAGCCAGCGCCAATCGCCGATAATGCGGCCATCGCTGCAACCAGGGTCTTACCCGAGCCCACGTCACCCTGAACCAGGCGCATCATTGGACGGGCGTGCTGCATATCCTGCTGAATTTCGTCCACGACCCGTGATTGTGCACCTGTTGGCTGAAACGGCAGGGACGCAATAAATGCGTCGGTCAGGCGATGCGCGACGGGAATGGCAATGCCTGGCTGGGCATCAGACTGCTTGCGTACTTTGAGCATACTGAGATGATGCGCCAGCAGTTCTTCCAGAATTAAGCGGTACTGTGCCGGATGCTGCCCTTCTTCTAATTCAGTCACCGACACGTCAGGCGACGGACGATGCACCAGATGCAGGGCATGTTTAAGGCTGATTTGCCCTTCATACAGGCCTTCGGGTAGCAGATCCGACAAACCGCCCTTGTCCAGCAGTGCCAGCGCCTGCTCACTTAAATTGCGCAGGGTAAGCTGTTTTACCCCTTCCGTGGTGGGGTAAACCGGCGTCAGAGCGGGCGGAAGCTCATTGGCCTCTTCCACCAGCGAGAACTCCGGATGCATCATTTCCGGCCCCCATTTGCCCGCACGAACCTCACCAAAACATCGCACTTCGTTACCCGGCGACAACATTTTGCGCTGCAACGCGCCGAAATGAAAAAAGCGCAGGGTAATGGTGCCGGTGCCATCGCTGAGTTTTACCAGCAACATACGCTTTTTGCCGTACTGAATATCGGCACTCATTACTTCACCCTGCACAGTGACATGGGTAAACGGTCGGCACTGCCCGATGGTATATACGCGTGTGCGATCCTCATACCGCATGGGCAGATGAAACAACATGTCCTGCACGGTGTGCAGCTCTATTTTGGTTAGCTTCTCAGCCACTTTGGCCCCTACCCCCTTTAACGCGGTGATAGGGAGGGTGGCAAGCGATTGCATGCGGCGTTTGCCCCTTAACTGAATAACGGTTCTCGGCGCAGTGTACTGTATTGATTTTACAATGGCGAGAACAGGTTACGGTCAGTCTGCGGTGTGCTCATTCACCAGCGCCCGGGCGACCGCCAGCACCATTTCAGCCGACGGTCTGGCCCGGTAGTCGGGGTTAACATAGCTGAACTGTATCTGGCCCTGACTATCAATAATGAAAACTGCCGGGGCTGGCAATACGGCTTTACCGGCGTCTGTCTGGGTCAGTGCAATACCATGCTGCTGATAACGCGACTGGGTTTGCGCATCAACATAAAAGCCAATGCCGAAGTCTTTCAGTGCCTGGAGGGAGGTGTCAGTAAATAGCTTTGCCGCAAAGTCGGTCTGCAGTGACTGGTTTTTTAGCTCTTTGGGTGATTGCGGGCTGACCGCCAGAATTTGATAACCCAAACCGGTGAGTTGTGCTTCAATATTTTTAAGCGCAGACAGCTGACGGTTACAGTAGGGACACCAGCCACCGCGGTAAAACAACAATACACTGGGGCCTTCCAGGGCAAGGGCGCGCAAGCTGACCGGATCACCGTCTGGCGTACGAAATGTCGCGTCGGGTATCTGCATCCCTTCCAATAGAGGGGTCACAGCCTCAGGTGACGAGGCAAAGTCATCACGCAGCGCCGCACTGGCAGCCGGGACGCTTAACAGTATCAAGATCAGCAAAATGCCGAAGCTGGTTGTTTTCACTAAACACCTCACACAGGTTGAAATAACTGAACTTAGGCAGACCGGAACATCATGGGAAAACTTTCAGCGAAAACGTAAAATCCGGCAATTATTCGGCAGCTTCATCGGCATGTAATGCCTTGAGCACGGCCGGGGTAACCTGCAGTTGTTGCCACCAGGCATCGCTGGCAACGATATGTCCCTCCTCGTCGATGGGCGGATAGGCCAGGCCTTTGCGCTTACACATTTTTTGCAGGCGCGGGTAGCCCCCTTCAAAGAGCAGCCGCTGGCATTCTTCATCCGGTAAGGTCGGGTTATCGTAAAGGCCTGCAATCTGGCGCTGCCGCTGGGCTTCATATAATACCAGCGCCGCCGCAACCGACACATTCAGCGACTGCACCATCCCGACCATCGGGATGACAATATCCTGATCCGCCAACGCAATCGCCTCGTCGCTAACACCATAACGTTCCTGGCCAAATAAAATGGCAGTCGGACGGGTATAGTCAATATCCCGAAAGTCGACAGCGGTGGCAGACAGGTTCGTGACCAGGATCTGCATACCCTGGGATTTCAATGTCTGCGCTGCATCGCCGATGGTTTCGTGGTTGGTGGTTCTGACCCATTGCTGGCTGCCCATCGCAGTGCCGCCACGCAGTTTGTTCCGCTCGTCCCACACCGTATGGACCCGGTGAATACCGATGGCATCACAGGTACGGACGATGGCGGAAACATTATGCGGTTTGTGGACATTTTCCAGGCACACTGTCAGGTCGGTCTGACGCTGCCTGAGTACCTCGCGAATACGCCTGTAACGCTCTGGCGACATGGCTTACTCAGGCAGTTCCATGATCCCGTCAACTTCAACCTGCGCGCCTTTTGGCAGAGCACTGACTTCCACGGCGGCGCGCGACGGATAAGGCTTGCCGAAGTATTGGGCCATAATTTCATTAACGGTCGCGAAGTTAGACAGGTCGGTCAGATAAATGGTCATTTTTACCAGGTCATTGGTAGAACCGCCCGCCGCCTCACAAATCGCTTTGAGGTTGTCAAACACCTGGGTCGTCTGCTGCGCAAAGTCGTCACTGACCATTTCCATGGTGTCTGGTTTCAGGGGGATCTGACCGGAGATGTAGACGGTGGTTCCGGCTTTTACTGCCTGGCTGTATGTACCAATAGCCTGTGGTGCCCGATCGGTTTGAATAATGGACTTTGACATAACTATTCCTGTTAATCGCTGTATTAGTGTTTGGACTGACTGTGACGAGACACGCGCTGCACTTCAGGCATTGACCTTATCTTACGCATAATTCTGGCAAGATGGACGCGGTTGAGCGTGGTCAGTTCCAGATCGATAAAGTAGATATTACTCTCTTTTTCTTCCGTTTGCAGACCGATGACATTGGAGTCACAGCCCGAAATCATATTGGTCAGGGTGGCCAGCGTGCCCTGGTGGTTTACCAGTTCGATGCGCAGCGACGCTTTGAATTCACCCTGCACCGATCTGTCCCATTCCATGGGCAGCACGCGCTGCGGCTCTTCGCGAGACAGTTTGCGGATATTTTTACAGCCGGTCTGGTGAATGGTCATGCCGCGTCCGGGGCTGAGTACCGCCACGATTTCATCGTCAGGGATAGGGTGGCAACACCGGCCATAATGCACCAGCAGGCCTTCTGTACCGCGTATCGCCACATTGCCTTTTTTGTCAGGCAGCTCGCCCGACTCGCCCAACAGCCGTCTGGCAACGATGGCACTGAGCTCATTCCCCACCCCGATGTCAGTAAGCAGTTCATTAAAGTCGGCATGTTTGGTTTCTGCTACCACGCGGTCAATGTCTTTTTGCGGAATATCGTCAAGCTTCACCGACCCCAGGGCGTGACGAAGCAGACGGTTCCCCATGTTTACCGCTTCCTGACTGTGCTGTTTGCGCAGGTACTGACGAATACGGGTACGGGCACGGGCGCTCACGACAAAGTTCAGCCAGTTGGCATTAGGCTTGGCTTTGGGAGACGTAATAATTTCCACCGTCTGACCATTTTCCAGCGGTTTACTTAAACTGTAATTGCGACGTTCAACCCGCACGCCGACACAGGTATTGCCTACATCAGAGTGTACTGCATAGGCAAAGTCGACGGCGGTCGCACCGGTCGGCAACTCGATAATGCGGCCATCCGGCGTGAAAACGTAAATTTCATCGGGGAACAAATCGGTTTTAACCGACTCAATAAATTCAAATGACGAGCTGGCTGATTGTTGTAATTCCAGCAATGACTGCATCCATTTACGGGCGCGCAATTGCGCGGTAGTGCCGGTATCGTCAGGCTCTTTGTACAGCCAATGGGCCGCCACCCCTTTATCCGCCATCTGATCCATTTCGTGGGTACGAATCTGTACTTCTACCGGGATCCCGTGGGGGCCGACCAGCGAGGTGTGCAACGACTGATAGCCGTTCGTACGGGGAATCGCGATATAATCCTTAAAACGGTTCTCGATGGGTTTATACAAACCGTGCATCGCCCCGAGTGTGCGGTAACAGTTATCCACCGTGTCTACCACAATACGGAACGCGTAAATGTCCATCACCTCATTGAACATCAGCTCTTTGTTGCGCATTTTGCGATAAATGGAATACAGGTGCTTCTCACGGCCATGGACGGTGGCTTCAATATGATTGGCGTCCAGCCGCGTACCCAGCTCCAGACGAATATTGTCGATCAGCTCTTTGCGGTTCCCCCTGGCTTGCCGAACGGCCGACTTCAGTGCGCGATGGCGCATGGGATACATCGCCAGAAAACCCAAGTCTTCTAACTCGTTTTTCACGTCGTGAATACCCAGCCGGTGCGCAATCGGGGCATATATTTCCAGCGTTTCCAGCGCAATACGACGGCGTTTGTCCGGACGAAGTGCGCCAAGTGTCCGCATATTGTGGGTACGGTCTGCCAGCTTGATGAGGATGACCCGAATATCCTGCACCATGGCCATCATCATTTTACGGAAGTTTTCGGCTTGCGCTTCCTGCTTGGTAGAAAACGCGATTTTATCCAGCTTACTGACCCCTTCGACCAGTTCAGCCACTGTGTCGCCAAAGCTGTCGGCCAGATCTTCCTTGCTGTAGTGCGTGTCTTCAATCACGTCGTGAAGCAGCGCGGCCATCAGAGTTTCATGATCCAGATGCATGTCGGCCAGGATCCCGGCCACCGCTACCGGGTGGGTAATGTAAGGATCGCCGCTAGAGCGCATTTGCCCGTCGTGCGCCTCATGGGCCAGCACATAGGCATCCTGTACCAGCTGAACCTGTTCAGCCGGGAGGTAGCTTGCAACTTTTTCTTTCAGGCCTTCAAAAAGATACACGTGATTTCAAACTGCGAGTGATTGTGTATTCAAGGATACGAATATTTGTTCCGAGATCCAATGAAAAACGCCAGTACAACTGTACTGGCGCGCAATATTAACGAAATGTGTAGCGGCTAACGCTTACTGATCAGACAGGATATTCGCGACTGACGCGAATTCTGCGTTATCTTGTTGCTCCTGGTCATGCATTTCATCACGCTCCAGGGTGGTCGCATCGACCAGGCCGCTTTCAATTTCACGCAACGCTGTGACCGTTGGCTTATCGTTTTGCACATCGACCATTGGCTCTTTGCCTTCTGTGGCAAGTTGACGAGCACGGCGTGCTGCGATCAGGATCAGATCAAAGCGATTACCGATCTTATCTACGGCGTCTTCTACGGTTACGCGAGCCATATGTATCTCCGAAAAAATTGAGCGACTAAATTACAAAAGGCCGCGTAGTATATACCAGTGGCGGCGAATGTCATAGTGTTTTGTGTAAATTTAAAGCAGCCGGATCAGGCCGATCCCAGCAGCTCATCAAGCAGTACCTGATGGCGCATCTGTTGTTTTACCGTGCGCAGTCGTTGACTGCACACAATGGCTTCCAGCTCGTGCAGTGCCACAGAAAAGTCGTCGTTTACCAGCACATAATCAAACTCACTGAAATGAGACATTTCTGACACAGCCTGTTTCATGCGACTCGCGATTACCGCCTCACTGTCCTGGGCTCGTCGGGTCAGACGTTCTTCGAGAACCGACAGCGACGGCGGCAGAATAAAAATGCCGCAGGCATCAGGCAATTGTTTTTTAACCTGCTGGGCACCCTGCCAGTCAATGTCGAGAAACACATCAATGCCCTGGTGCAACGTCTGTTCGATGGTAACCCGAGAGGTACCGTAGTAATTCCCGAACACTTCGGCCCATTCGAAAAACACGCCCTGCTCAATAAGTGCCTCAAACTGATCACGGCTGACAAAATGATAGTGTTCACCGTCCACTTCTCCCGGGCGCGGGTTACGGGTAGTGTGAGACACCGACACTTCAATTCGCTGCGCAGTATTACTGGCATGCTTTTCAATAAGAGCCTTTATCAGACTGGATTTGCCTGCCCCTGAGGGGGCCGCAAGAATAAACAGGTTTCCAAGTAGTGAAGCCATAAGACGCGTAAAATTCTGCTTTATCCTGGAAGAAACGCCCTTTGCGCTGCGCAGTCACAACGAATTCGCGTCTTCCCTAGTGTTCATTTAGGGCAGCAATGGTAGCATATCAAGCTGAATTGCCGTAAAACTTCAGTGTTTTTACTGCAAACCTCTGTTAACGGATTGAAATAAGGAACGAGTAGACAATGAGCGGAAACCTGCTGCCCTATGTGGAAGTGAATCCTGACTCGACGCCGGATGCCTGCGTAATATGGTTGCACGGACTGGGCGATTCCGGCAACGGTTTTGCTCCCATCGTCCCCGAGCTTAAGCTTCCTGCCGATCTCGCGGTGCGATTTATCTTCCCCCATGCACCCGAGCGCCCGGTTACCATTAATGCCGGCATGCGAATGCGCGCCTGGTACGACATTAAATCGCTGGATTTCAACAATCGCGCCGATGTTGATGGTGTGACAGATTCCGCGGCCAGGGTAGAGGCCTTGATCGAAGCCGAGCATAAGAAAGGCATCCCGTACGATCGCATCATCCTTGCAGGGTTTTCACAGGGTGGCGTCATTGCGTTGCATCTGGCCGCGCGCTACGCCAACAAACTGGCCGGTGTCCTGGCCCTTTCCACCTATATGTGCGAGCCGGAAAAACTGGCCGCCCAGGCGGTGGATGTCAACAAACAGACACCGATTATGATGGCACATGGTGAGCAGGATGAGGTGGTGCCGATGTTTCTTGGGCACACAGCGTATAAGACCCTGACTGAAAATGGCTTTAACGCGACCTGGACCACCTACACCATGCAGCACAATGTGTGTCTGAATGAATTAAACGATATTTCGGCGTGGCTGAAATCAGTGCTGAACTGATTGCTGCCACGACGCCTTAATCCGGAAGCATAATGAGTACACCGTCTTTACCCAATACTGTCCGCATTGCCACCCGCAAAAGCGCGCTGGCACTGTGGCAGGCTGAATATGTGAAAGCCCAGTTGCTGTCACACTACCCGCACCTCACCGTCGAGCTGGTACCGATGAGTACCCAGGGTGATAAAATCCTCGACACGCCGCTGGCAAAAATCGGTGGTAAAGGGCTGTTTATCAAAGAGCTGGAAATTGCCATGCTCGAAGGCCGGGCTGATATTGCCGTGCATTCGATGAAAGATGTGCCGGTAGCCTTTCCTGAAGAGTTCGGTCTGCACGCGATCTGCGAGCGAGAAAACCCATTTGACGCCTTTGTGTCTAATCATTACCCGAGTGTGGATGCGTTGCCTCAAGGTGCAATTGTGGGTACCTCCAGCCTGCGTCGTCAGTGTCAGTTGCGCAAACATCGCCCTGACTTAACGATCCGTGATCTGCGTGGCAACGTGAATACCCGATTGGCAAAACTTGATGCCGGAGACTACGACGCAATTATTCTGGCCAGTGCCGGGCTTATTCGTCTTGGCTTTGAAGACCGCATCGCGCAATCGCTTCCTCCGTCGGTATCGTTACCTGCCGTGGGCCAGGGCGCTGTTGGTATCGAGTGTCTCAACAGCGACAAAGGGCTGATAGAGCTGGTTTCCGCACTGAATCACCGCGAAACCGCTATTCGCGTGACGGCTGAGCGCGCGATGAATACCCGTCTGGAAGGTGGCTGCCAGGTTCCCATTGGCAGTTATGCCATCCTCGACGGCGACACCCTGACGCTGTCAGGCATGGTTGGTAAGCCGGATGGCACAACGTTATTGTTTGCTTCTTCCACCGGTAAAGCCGAACAGGCCGGGCAAATAGGGGTAGAGGTTGCCGAGGCATTGCTTGAACAGGGTGCCGGCGACATTCTTAAGGCGCTGTATGAGTAACCGATGTATCTGCTGACCCGCCCCCTACCTAAACTAAACGCCAGCCTGACCGCTTTTCGGCACGCCGGCGTAAGCGTAGTGGGTGTCGCTACCACCGATATTAGGATGCTTGGCGACGAGGAAAGCAAGATGGCGACATATCTGCGTGATGGCCGGTCGCCCGACGTCATCATCGTCACCAGCGTATTTGCCGCGCAGAGTTTGCTGCGGTGCCATCAATCTCCGTCGCCCGGCACGCTGGTTATCGCGGTAGGCCAGGCAACGGCTGCGCTGCTTCGTCCGGTATATCACAACCTGCGCGTACCCGACAAACAGACATCAGAAGGAATTCTGGCATTACCGGAACTACACCGTGCAAATTGCCAGCATATCGTTATTATTAAGGGCAGGGGTGGACGAACTGAACTTCATAACTCACTGACGACGCAACATAAAAACGTCACGACCTGGTGTGTATATGAACGCACACGGTTGTCGCCGCCGGTTATCAGTGATGAGTTTGAGCTCCATGCGGTCCGCGGGATCATTGCCACCAGCGAAGCGCTTGGTTCTCAGTTACTGCAGCATTACAGCAACCAGGCAATCTCCTGCATCCCCTGGCTGACAGTAAGTGAGCGGGTTGCCGATTCTTTGCGTACACAGGGTGTACATGATGTCAGTGTCAGCGCCGGTGCCAGTGACAGTGCGTTGATAGAGTGGATTAAGAATAATTGGGAGTAATTGATGGCTGACAATAATAATAATACGGACAACGATACGCAAAAGCGCGTAGCGGATGACAAGGTTGACGATACGCCATCCTCGTCCGCCGAGCCTACCTATGAACATGACACCGCGTCAGCGTCCGCGCAAACGTCGGGATCGGGTAACGGGCTACTGTGGGCGTTCAGTATATTTATATTATTGTTAGTCCTTGCCGGGGCAGCCGGTGCTTACTGGTATGTCACGCAGCGCGTTGACAATACCGGCGAGCTTGAGAAGGCACAGCAAGCATACTCTGGCGAATTATCTCGGCTTAACGCGCAAAATGGTAAACTGCAGCAGCGACTGGTTGAGCTTGAGCGCAATCGCGAATCGTTAAACAGCGAAATGGCCGACCTGGAAGCCACTACCCGCGAACTGGGTCAGCAAACTGAATCGTTGTTAACCCGCCTGAAAAATCAGGAAGGTCGTCGCCCGGCAGACTGGCTGATAGCCGAAGCCGACTACCTGGTCAAAATGGCCGGCCGTAAACTCTGGCTCGAACAAGACATACGTACAGCGATCATGCTGTTAGAGAATGCTGATCAACGTCTCGAGTCGCTCGGCGACCCATCAGTGCTGCCGGTGCGCTCAAAGCTGGCCGCCGATATTCAGGCGCTGCGCCAGCTAAACCCGGTATCCAAAACCTCTGTGGCGCTGGCTATTTCAGGCATGTTGTCCCAGGTCGACAATCTGCCCCTGCATGTATTCGAGAAACCTCAGAAAGACAATGCTGATGCTGCGCTTTCGTCGTCTGCAGCGGACTGGCAGGAGAACCTTGCGAAGGTGTGGCGGTCTCTGGTGGACGACTTCTTTACGGTGAAGTCGCTTTCTGAGCCGGTGGCACCGGTAATGACGGAGCAACAGCGCTGGCTTATCCGCGAACAAATGAAGTTACAGTTAATGCAGGCGCAATCGGCAGCTCTCAGTAGTGAAGGGACCCTGTATCAGCAGTCGCTGAAAAACGCCCAGACCTTGCTTAATGACAAGTTTGCCCGCGATAACGCGCAGGTAGAGGGTTTTGGCTCAGCCCTTGAGAACCTGCTAGAGACCGATGTAAATCAGTCGATCCCCACCGAGTTAAGTGCCCAGCAAGCGCTCGAATCGCTGCTAGAGCAGCGTGTGAATGACGCCTTCGGTCAGGGGGTAAGTGCGCTATGAAGTGGTTACTTTACGCTCTTGGCCTACTGGCGCTGGTCGTTGGCGCATTGCTTATTGCGCCGATGGTACTGGGGGATCGCGGTTATGTATTAATTACGCTGGGTGATACCGCAATAGAAATGACTGTCGTCAGCCTGGTCATTTCAGTCATTGTGCTGTTTCTTGTCTGGTGGATCATCAAGCGCATTTTCTTTTGGATCATCGGCCTGTTCAAGGGCTCCCACCGCTGGTTCGGCTCTTTGGGGGAACGCAAACGCCAGAAAGCGTTTTACCGCGGAATTCAGTGTCTTGCTGAAGGCGACAACGAGCAGTCTCTGCAGTATTTAAGCAAAACCAATAATGGCGACTTTGACGGTGTGAACTACCTGGCGGCCGCGCAGGCGGCCAACAATAACGGTGATCTCAGTCATACCAGACGCATGCTGGATATGGCAGCGGATTACAATAACGCGCGCATCGCAGCAACACTGATGCAGGTTCGCCTGGATATTACCGACGGTCACATAGATAACGCGCTTGAGCGGATCAATGGACTGACCGCCGATGAGCAACACCACCCGAAAGTGATCGCCCTGAAAGCACGACTGATGGCAGAAAAAGGCCAGTGGCAGGCACTGGAAGATAATTTGAGCGACTGGCGAAAACACATCGACAAAACTGACTATGTCACCTGGTCGCGCCGCATTGCCAAAGGTAAATTTGCCGAAATTGCCAGTAAACAGGGGGCTAACCAGCTGAAGGCTTACTGGGACTCGCTACCGCGCAATATGCGTCGCGATACTGCTTACCGGGCTGCCTATGCTGAGCAATTGCTGGAGCAGGGCATGCACAGTGAGGCGCAACACTGCCTGCTGAAATGGCAAAAGGACGGACCGGACCCCGTACTCTTCCCACTGTTCAAATCGCTTAATCTCGCCAGTGCAACGCCGACTATCCAGACACTGGAAAGCTGGATAAAACAAGATGAAGAAAACGTGGAACTCTACTCTGCGCTGGGCCAGGTGGCCCATCATGCGGGAGATGATGAGTTGGCGGAGAAAGCATTAATGCGTGCAACGAAAATTGCGCCACGCCAGGAGGACCTGCTGTTGCTGGCGCAAATCAGCGAGCGCCGACAGGACACCACGCAGGCGCTGACGTTCATCAAGCAGGGAATGCACATTGAGTAAACGCGACAACGAACACTAAGCCCGCAATTTGCGGGCTTTTTTATATATGTTCACATTAGTTTTATTATTCATACGCAGACAAAAAATATGTGTTGTTGTTTCGCAGGTGGCACTCTACAATCCGCCGAAAATTTGGTCACCATACAAATGGCGGGACCGGAACGAGCAGCCATGCAAATAGGGTGTTGCACGTAGGGAGTTTCGTGCCGACAATCAGGCAGGTGCAAATAATGATCGTGGGTTTAACAGAGTAGTAGCGTG
>CAZDUT010000031.1:12941-20132 GCA_964508695.1 uncultured Alteromonas sp. | reverse complement strand
TGTCTTGTCGCCATCTTTGTGTGCCACCTTGCTGAAAAAACATGATCCGGATCATGACAAAGACAAGGGCTTTTTCGGCGGATTCAACCGTATTTTCAACCGCGGCCGTGACCGTTATCAGAAAACTGCAACGCACATGGCTGGTCGCTTAAAACGCTTTGTGTTGGTATACGGTGTGTTGGTCGGAGGGATGGCATTAATATTTTCCCAGTTACCCGGCTCTTTCCTGCCAAATGAAGATCAGGGGCGTTTGTTTGTGCTTATTAATACGCCGCCAGGTTCAACGGCCAACCGTACGCTGGAATCGGTGAAAAAGGTCGAGGATGTTTTTCTTGAGCAACACAATGACGCTATCCAGGGGCTGTTTACTGTGGTTGGCTTTAGCTTTTCCGGACAGGCGCAGAATGCCGGAATGGGCTTTTTAAGTCTTAAAGACTGGGAAGAGCGCGGTGAGGATGAGTCCGCGTTTGCGTTGGTGAACCAGGCGTATGGTGCATTTTCACAGTTACAGGATGCCACCGCGTTTCCAATACTGCCGCCACCCATTATGGAACTGGGGAATGCCACCGGATTTAGTATGCAACTGGTTGACCGGGCAGGTAACGGCCATGAGGCGCTGATGCAGGCACGCAATCAGTTGCTGGGCATGGCGGCGCAGAACCCGAAACTTGCAGGTGTGAGGCCCAACGGCCTAAGCGATGTCCCCCAATTTAAAATCAACATCGATAATGAAAAGGCCTCCGCGCTGGGCGTGTCGCTGAGTGAAATTAACCGCTCGCTACAGATTGCCTGGGGCTCGGCCTACGTAAACGATTTTATCGACAATGAGCGGGTCAAACGCGTGTACATGCAAGCCGACGCCCCGCACCGCATGGATCCCGACGATTTGAATAAGTGGTTTGTGCGTAACAACGACGGTGAAATGGTTGCATTCAGCGCGTTTGCTACAACGGAATGGCAGTATGGCAGTCCGCAACTACAGCGTTTCAACGGGGTTTCATCGGTGAACATTCAGGGCAGTCCCGCACCCGGAGTGTCAACGGGTGAGGCCATGGCAGAAATGCAGAAACTGGTCGCTCAGCTCCCCTCTGGGTTTGGCTACGAATGGTCAGGCCTGTCCTACGAAGAGCGTGAGGCAGGTTCACAGGCTCCTATGTTGTACGCACTCTCCATTATGGTGGTCTTTCTGTGCCTGGCGGCGCTGTACGAAAGCTGGTCTGTTCCCTTTGCTGTGTTGTTAGTCGTACCGCTGGGTATTCTGGGGTCGGTGACGGCAGCCTGGTTGTTTGGGTTGCCTAACGATGTGTATTTGCAGGTGGCCTTTCTGACAACCGTGGGGCTGGCGTCGAAAAATGCCATATTGATCGTAGAGTTTGCCAAAGAACAGCATGAACAGGGAACCCCGCTGATGGAGGCCGTCTCAGTGGCTGCTAAACAGCGCTTTCGTCCCATTCTTATGACGTCCATGGCCTTTATTCTGGGGGTAACCCCGCTGGCTCTTGCCTCGGGCGCCGGGGCAGCGTCGCAAAACGCCATAGGCATTGCGGTGATGGGGGGAATGCTGGCGGCGACCTTCCTGGCTATCTTCTTCGTGCCGATGTTCTATGTCGCGGTGGAGAAACTGTTCCGCCGCGGTGACGAGTAAACGCTGACAGTCATCAGGCCGGGCAAATGCCCGGCTTTTTTATTCTACGACCAATGTCTGAGGTGATCACAACGCGTTACGTCGGCTAACCCTTAGTGGCAGACGTAAGTTATGGCATGATGATGTGGTATGCAGGTAAACGGAGATCGCCATGACCGCGAAACTACCACCCTCACCCGACTGGTCAAAGCTGATTCATTCGGGCTGCCGGGTGTTTGTCGGCGGCACTGCCTCGGTGCCTTACCAGTTGATTCAACACCTCATTGATAATGGGCAAGACTTTTCTGACATTGAAATGGTGCACATGCTGGCACTCGGCGACACACGCTGGGCAAAAGAAGAGTACCGCGCACGCTTTAAGGTCAATACTTTTTTCATTGGAGGAAGTGAAGTTCGCCGGGCGGTCGACGAGGGACGTGCTGACTACACCCCCTGCTTTTTGTCAGAAATGACCGGTCTGTTCAGTGACGGAACACTGCCGCTGGATGCCGCGCTGGTGAATATCAGTCCGCCGGATGAATTTGGCTACTGCTCATTAGGGGCGGGTGTTGATATCAGTATGTCGGCGGTACGTCAGGCGAAAAAAGTCGTGGCGCAAATCAATAAATGTGTACCACGCACTGCCGGGCACTCGTACATTCATATCAGTGAAATTGATGCCTGCATCGAAGCCGATGAGCCGCTGGTGGAGGTCCTCACGCCGCCGATTGACTCGGTTACCGAGCGGATAGGCCAGTATGTCGCGATGTTGGTGGAAAATGGTGCGACATTACAATTCGGTATCGGCAAAATCCCCAGCGCTACGCTTAAATACCTGCAGCATCACCGCGATCTCGGTATCCACAGTGAGATGCTGTCGGACAGCGTTATGGCACTGATTGAAGCCGGCGCGGTAAGCAACAAAAAGAAAACCTTTCACCCCGGGAAAGTGGTGACCAGCTTTGCGATTGGTACCCCGGCGCTCTATGCATTTATTGATAATAATCCACACATTGAGTTTTATCCGTCAAGTTACGTCAACAAGCCCACCAACATTGCCAAAAACGACACTATGATCGCCATTAACAGTGCCCTTGAAGTGGATTTAACCGGCCAGGTGGTGGCCGACTCACTGGGCTACGATTTCTACAGTGGCATGGGCGGACAGGTCGACTTTGTCTCCGGCGCATCAATGTCCAAAGGTGGCAAACCGATTATCGCATTGCCCTCGACAGCCAAAGGCGAGAGCGTGTCACGAATTAAAAGCTGTATCACCGAGGGGTCAGGCGTAGTGACGTCCCGGGGCAATGTACATTATGTGGTGACCGAGTATGGTATTGCCTCGCTGAAGGGCA
Source organism: uncultured Alteromonas sp. (assembly GCA_964508695.1). GTDB lineage: Bacteria > Pseudomonadota > Gammaproteobacteria > Enterobacterales > Alteromonadaceae > Alteromonas. The sequence goes on along the minus strand of CAZDUT010000031.1, from coordinate 17,153 downwards.
AAAGCATTCGTGAGCGGGCTCTTGAGCTTATCCGGGTCGCGCATCCCAAGTTTCGTGCCGGGCTGTTAAAAGAAGTGCGGGAGCATTACTGGGTACCGCATTACCAGGAAAAATACCCTACCGAAATCCCGGAGCTTGGGGCAATTCAGCTTAAAAAGCTTGAGATTCAGGGTGAAACGTACTATCTCCGACCGCTCAATCCGGCCGATGAACGACGTCTGCAGGAATTCTTTTATTCTCATACCAAAGAAACGCTGAGGCTGCGGTACAACTACGATCCAAAACAGATGTCGCGGGAGAAGTCGTGTAATTTGGTAAGCGTGGATCAAAGTACTGATGCCGCCTTATGTATTGTTCGGCAGGAAGGTTCACGCATCACCATTCATGCGGTGGGTCGGTTTTATTATGCACCCGCGGCAAATGCCTGTGAAGTCGCGTTTGTCACCCGCGAGACGCAGCAGGGTAAAGGTATGGCCACGCGCCTGCTGGCACAGCTTATTGAAATTGCTAAACAACGTCATATCGGCAAGGTCATGGCATACGTGCGTGCGGAGAATAAACCGATGATTGCTATCTTCGAGCAGGCCGGGTTTCGACGGATATTTTCAGACGATCCCAGTGATGTGGAGTTAGTGCTTAACCTGGAGGCATCTCAATGACGTTGCGTATTTATCGCTCAGAAGCCTGTGCCCGGCACGAGATGGGGGAGGATCATCCCGAATCGCCCGCAAGATTGTTTGCAATAGACGACCAGCTGCTGGCCTCGGGGGTGGACATGGTGTGCGAGCATGCGAATGCACAGCCTGTCAGCAAGGCGGCGCTTTACAGGGCGCACGACAAGCAGTACGTGGACAGCATTTTTGCGCGTGCTCCTCAGACCGGTATGCAGTGGCTCGATGCGGATACTGCCATGAACCCGTCAACGTTATCGGCAGCGCAGCACGCAGCAGGTGCCGGATGCGATGCTGTCGACTGGGTGATGCAGGGAGAAGACCGGCAGGCCTTCTGCGCCGTGCGGCCTCCGGGACATCATGCCGAGTATGCGCAGGCAATGGGGTTTTGCTTTTTTAATAATATTGCGGTGGCTGCAATGCATGCCATGCATACACACCACCTCTCGCGTGTCGCGATTGTCGACTTCGACGTTCACCATGGCAATGGCACAGAGGATATTGTGGCTGGCGATGAGCGCATTATGTTGTGTTCGGCATTTCAACATCCGTTTTACCCGAATAAGGGCGTGCCGGCCAAAGCCGATAACGTCATTGCTACGCCGTTGGAGGCCGGCACCAGTGGTGACGCGTTCCGTGATGCAACTTCCCGCTGGTTTGAGCCTCTGGCGGCGTTTAAGCCAGAGTTAGTGCTGATCTCCGCTGGCTTTGATGGTCATGCTGAGGATCCCATGGCCTACTGGCGTCTGCGGGAGGATGACTACAAATGGATAAGCGCACAAATTCGTACGCTGGCAGACACGTGCTGTCAGGGCAGGGTCGTGAGCATGCTGGAGGGCGGATATAACCTGTCGGCCCTTGGACGCAGCGTGGTGGCGCACCTTAAAGGCTTGACCGGCGATGAGCAGGAGACCGGCAGCGCCTGATTATATTCAGGTCTGGCAGAAACAGCCCTGCGCATGGCTGTTCACCACCGCGCCGAGAGGGGCCGGGTTGGTGGCCGTGCCGGCAATAAAGTCGACCAGAGTAGCGCCGGTGTAACAGCCATATCCCGTTGCATAGGGACCCAGGTAACGTAGCCTCCGGTTGTCGTCAATAATCGCCACCGCCGGGTAGGTGGTGATCAACGCGCTTAACTTAGGGGCGTTGTTCAGTGACAAGCGGGTAAACTGGTAATTGTCGCCCAATAATGCATTCAGCTGCCGGCTATGTGGCTCTGTGAGGTCGTTGCAATAACATCCCTCGCGGTTTTGCAGGTGAACAATACTGCCGGGTGATACACCTCTGGCTGTCAGCAACGCGGTAAAACGTTGATCAAAGTCTGCAGATGCAGCAGCCTGTGACAACACCATCTGAGGGTCAAACTCAGTAAGCTGGCGCTGGCTGTAGACAAGCATCGCTGCCATCAGCGACAGCGCCCAAATCGCCAGCAGCACCCACTTAACCCCGTTGGACATCAGAAGCTGAACCGGTTTATCGCATTTTGCATGCGCTCGCAGTTTTCTGCGAGCTGGATAAGCTCTGCAGTTAGCTGGTTGGACACACTGACCTCTTTGGCTGAATACTCAGACAAGCTAACCGCGCTTTGCGCAATTGACTGGGTGGCGGACTCCTGCTCAGTAGCCGATGAGGCAATTTCGGCCATACTGGCATCTACCGACTGAACTTCAATAAGGATGTCGTCCATCGTTGACTGTGAGGTGCCGGATAACGTGACAGCGTGATCAACCAGCGACACACAGGTACGCATTTGATTGACCGATTCAGAGGTGCGGCCAACCAGTTTATCGGTGATAAGGGTGATTTGGTCGGCACTTTCTTTTGAGCGTATTGCCAGACTTCGCACTTCGTCTGCTACCACCGCGAAGCCGCGCCCCTGTTCGCCGGCCCGGGCAGACTCAATGGCAGCGTTGAGCGCCAGTAAGTTGGTTTGTTCAGCTATCGCGGTGATACCGCGCATTGCTTCGGCAATGTGGGAGCACTGTTCGTTGAGCTCCTGATTAGTGACTTCGGCACCATTAAGCGATTGCCTTAATGACTCGATGGTTTTGCTGTTCTGAAGGATGTTTTCGCGCACCTCCGTGACGTGGTGATTTATTTGTGCGGTTTTCTCACTGGCCTGGTTGGTCTGCTGCGCCGACGTCGCCATGCTATGGGCAATTTCCTCGGTTGCAACCGATACCATGTTGACTTCCCTTTCGGTTTGCTTACAGGTGTCACGCATGCCGGAGGCCACCTCCTCCATGACACGGCAGCCGCTGACAACCTGAGAAGTCAGCTCGCGGGACTCCTTTACCAGCGCTCGAACATGTTCCAGTAGCAGGGAAAAATCGCGGGTGACCTCGAAGTTGTCACTCACAGTGGCATTCAGATTCAGGGTGCCGTCCTGATTCACTGTGCGTTTAAACGCGCGCCGCAACTCGGCCGCACCGGCACCTTCGTTGAATGAGCGTTGGGCAATCAGCATCAATACAATACCTTCTGCCAGCGCGAAGCCTGCATGAAGCAACAGAATTGGCCAGGTTACGTGACCTTCTTCGAAGACATAGACTGCTGCTCCCTGTTGCTGCAACAGGAAAAAGCCGAGGTGGTGAACAGCCACAATCAGGGTTGAAGACGCGATCACGCGCCAGTCGCGAAACGTAGAAATAAATGCCAGAAGGACAAAAATTTCAAAATGCATTTCAATCAGACCAAAGCTCTGTTGGATGTGAAGTGCTGCCATCAACTGAATCGCAATACCCATCGCATGCCGGCTAAGGGCGCTATAAGGTGCCTGAAAGCTTAAAACCAGTGGAACAATGGCAATCGGAATACCAATTACGAAAGCAATCATCAGTTCGTCGGTGACAACACCAATAATGATCGCCATAAGCCACTGCACAACAATCACGACTCTGAAGATTCGATGGCCGTCAGCTATCCATGGGTACTGCATATCCTATACCTCTGTGCTCGATTCCCGCATGCCGGCTGGCGCCAGACTCAAGGTGATACGGGGAAGGGTGGTTATTTGATGTGCAGCTAACGTTCAAACAGTGTTCGCTGCATGAAGAGTGAATGTTATTGTGATTCACAGACCGTGGAGATTAACTAAAAGCACTTAAAAAGATCATTAATAAACTGTAATGTACGGCGGTTATTTCCATAGTTCGAGGGCATCGGCGATGAGTATAAGTAATAAAGCAGAGGAAGGTTGACAGTGACAATGACACATTCAGTGGCGTTTTTATCTACCGATAATCTGGAAGATTTTTTTGTCTACGATGAATTGCTTATCCCGCATTTCGCAGACAAAGGATGGCATGTACAGACCATTTCGTGGCACGCTGAGCAAGTAAACTGGAACGAGTTTGATGCCGTCATTGTACGCAGTACCTGGGATTATCAGGCCCAGCCTGAAGCGTTTTCAGCCTGTCTCAATCGAATTGGTCGCGCATCGACACTGCTGGAGAATCCACTGGCGCTAATGCAGTGGAATATGCAAAAGACCTACCTTCAGTCGCTCGAGCAGCAGGGGATTGAGACGATTCCGACGACG
>CAZDUT010000031.1:9652-12931 GCA_964508695.1 uncultured Alteromonas sp. | reverse complement strand
GCCACCCAGGAGATGGTTATCAAGCCGGTCTTAAGTGCCAACGCCGATGACACCTTTAGACTGACCCCCGCGCAACTACACGACGCGCTACCTTACCTCAGTCAGTGCTTTGCCGACCGAAAGCTGATGATACAGCCTTTCGTTGACAATATCGCTAAAGAAGGTGAGTACTCACTTTTTTACTTTGACGGAGCATACAGTCATGCCATCCGTAAGCTGCCAGCGAGCGGTGATTTTCGTGTTCAGGAGGAGCATGGCGGCCAGCTCAGTCTGGTGACCCCTGAGCCCGCAGCGCAGGCGGTTTCGCAGCAGGCGCTGGCTGCCATGCCTGACACAGCTCTGTATGCCCGGATTGACCTGGTCAGGTATCAGGGCAGCTTTCGGGTAATAGAGCTCGAGTTAATTGAGCCTTCGTTGTATTTTCAACTTGATGAGGCCTCGCCGGTTCGCTTTGTGAACGCATTTTTGCAGCGCTTTTCCCGGTTATCAACGCGATAGCCTATCGCCTACTAAAGCTCGCGTTGGTGCTTTTGTCTGGGCATCCTGGCCTTGTCTTTTTGATGAGTCCGGGCCTGATGCCGGTGTACCGCGTGTGATTTCTGACGTTTTACAGTCATCTGTTTATCGGCGTTACGGGCGTTTTCAGTGATCTGTGGTGTTGCCAGCTTTACCTCGTTGTGTCGCCTGACTGATTTCGGCTGTCGGGGGCTACTTAGTTCAGCGGGACGCTGATTGTGCGTGGCTCGCTCGATACGCTTCGACAGGTCACGCACCGTCTCATGCGAACGGGAGTGGGGGTTTCCGCCATGATGGCGCCCGTCGTAGCGCACGACAGACTTGTGCTCACGGCTAACCACATGTTTGCGCGACCCGCGATGTCGATAGCCTGGCTGCCAGCGATCGAAGCCCTGGCTGCGCACACGGTGATGCGACGGGTGCCAGCGTCGTACCGGCTCTCGGCTGACAGACAAATACCGATCCTGCCAATGTATCCCTCCGAAATAAAAACCTGACGAGAGGTGAACACCTATGCTCCAGTGGACGCCGGCGTGACGACGTGAGTAAGCTGGGTAATGCCAGTATACGGGCTGCACCGGATGGTGCCAGTGGCCAAATACATGGCGCGTGTCATAGAACGGTACGTATACCAGCGAGTGGTGGCGAGGCACTATAGCGATGATCTGGTGACTGCGCGAAACTTCAATGTAGTTATTGCTGTGCAGCTGACCCTGACGATGCGCATACTGACGCAGTGACTGCACCCTGTCGAGCACGCGTACCTGATCAGCGGCAACGGCATTGCCTAACTCACCTAACCAGGTAAGATCATTGGCCATAAGACCCAGCACGTCAGTGAAGGGGACCAGTGCTTTCACACTGGGATCCCAGGGTTGATGCTGTAAGGCCTGTTCAATTTGCTGTGCTGAAAGATGACGGTTGGTCTGTTGCCAGCGATGGGCCGCCACAACCTCAAGCGGGGCGGTCGAGGCAATAAGGATATGGGTGAGCAACGTATCCGGATATAGGGCAATTGGCGCTAACAGGCTATCCAGCTCTGCATCACTGTAAATCGCATTGCTGCTATGGCTTGCGGTAATACTCAAAGTCTGGCTCGCCTGGGCCGTCGCAGGGCTCGTGGTCGACAGTGTCAGTAAGCTCAGCGCCAGTAGCGATACGCGGTATTTCATAATGAATACTCCTGTTGAACATAGAGTAAACATAGAACAGTGAAGGTTAACCCTGCCTGAACCGAATCTGACTCGATTGTGTGGGGCGAAATCGTTTATTTAAGCAAATGCGGATCGAAGGCGTGACCGAGCTTCTCGGTTTTGGTTTTAAGGTAGCCCTTATTGTCTTTGGTAATACCATGATCGATGGGTTTTCTGGCGACAACATCAATGCCCAGTTGCGACAGCGCATCGGTTTTACGGGGGTTATTGGTCATCAGTTCGACACGACGCACCTTAAGCGTATCGAGCATCAGTTTACAGATATCATAGCTGCGCAAATCCGCATCAAAGCCGAGGTGTTCGTTAGCCTCGACCGTGTCCATGCCGCTGTCTTGCAAATGATAGGCACGAATTTTATTTAACAGGCCAATGCCCCGGCCTTCCTGGCGCAAATACAGCAGCACACCCGAGCCGTGTTCGACGATGTTTTGCAGGGCTTTTTCAAGCTGAAACCCACAGTCACACCGGGTACTGAATAACGCATCGCCGGTCAGGCATTCTGAGTGAATGCGGATTGGCACAATATCGTCTTCGGTCCACTCGCCGTAAGACAGTGCAACATGCTCCTGACCATTTAATTCGACAAAACCATGGATACGAAAATCCCCCCAACGGGTAGGAAGCTTGGCCGAGTCGACATATTCATATTTAGGTTGGCTGCTGGTCATGACACTACTTTACTATTATCTGAAGCTGTTATGTGGGGCTATTGTAACCGATTGCAAGCGCCACGCGCCCGACATTATCAATGTGATATTATAACAGCGAAGCGGCGCATCGACGATAGCTATCTGGTATTTTTCTCTGCCAGAGTGTCAAGAGGAGCCGGCGCTGCTACGCTAAAGCCCTGAGCGTAGTCTACGCCAATTTTTCCCAGTTCGGCCATAACGGCTTCACTTTCAACAAACTCGCCCACCGTCTCCATTCCCATGGCCCGGGCGACCTCTGTTATTGAGGCCACAACTGCCGCATCGACGCGGCTGTTAAGCATATCTTTGATAAAGCCGCCGTCAATTTTCACACAATTCACTGGCAGGTTTTTCAGATAAGTATAGGACGAAAACCCACTGCCAAAGTCGTCCAGGGCAAACGAGCAGCCAAGCTGGGAGAAGGTGCGCATAAAATTGATGGTATTTTCCATCCGCACGATGGCAACACTTTCGGTAATTTCAAAGCATACTTTCGAGTAAGCAATGGCGTATTTTTCAAACGCGTGCAAAACATGCAGTTTAAATTCGCGATCGGCCAGCGACTGGCCGCTGAGATTAATGCTCAGGCGCTCAATCGCATCCTGTTGCTCGGGGTGTTCATGAAGCCAGCGTAAGGTGTGGTCAATGACCCATTTATCGATTGCCGCGCTTAAGTTATAGCGCTCGGCGGTAGGTAAAAAGGCGTTGGGGCCAAGTACCGTACCGTCTTCCTTCTTAAGCCTCAGAAGTACTTCAAAGTGCAGCGCCTTGGTAGTGCGTGACAGAGACCGGAAAGGCTGATAGTAAAGCTCAAAAAGATCATGTTCCAGCGCATCATTGATGGTAGTGACCCAGTCGAG